>JBBSPQ010000372.1:0-3744 GCA_038258585.1 Pseudomonadales bacterium | reverse complement strand
CCAAAACGACGCGTCTGGCGCAAGATCCATATCGGTATTGATGAGCGAACACTGGAAATCAGAGCAGTCGAGATTACGGGCAGCAACACCGGGGATGCACCGATGTTGCCTCATCTGCCGGGCCAGATCCCGCGCGATCAGCAGATCGGCAGCGTGACTGCCGATGGCGCATACGACACGCGCAGATGCCACAACGCCATCGCCGATCGTGGAGCCTCTGCGGTCATCCCACCGCGCAAAAATGCCCAGTCATGGAAGCCAACCAGCGCAGGCGCCATCGCCAGGAACGACGCACTCCGCGCCTCGAGATATCTGGGCCGCGCGCTCTGCCGGAACAGGAGCAAGACACCTCCGACGAGACAACGCAAACAATGCCCGACAATCAGGCCCCAGCGATGCTTGAACCCGGATCTTATTCCGACGGTGCCTTTTCCATGGTCCTTAAAGACGATGGCCGTTTCACGTTGACGAACGCAGACGGCGGTAATGAGGCGATCGGTCGTTACGAGGCAACCGACGGTCAGATTACGTTGTCTGATGCTGAAGGTGACGTCGGCACGACGGTCTTCCCCATGACCTGTGGCGTGCAGCGCGCGGAGACCGGTTTCTCAATTGAACAAATTAACGATGCGGTTTGCCCGTTGGCTGGCCTAGAATTACAGGCCCAATAGACGAAGCCACTTCAAGCCTAAACGCAAATCGAAAAAGGCAGGATGAGATATCCACCTGCCTTTTTTACAACCCTTCGGAAAGTCCGGCGCCCATAAGCGGCAACTTGGTTTTATTATCCTTAGAATACCGAATTCATTGTGATACTTGTATTTCGTTCAAATCAGGAGGATGATTTATTTTCACAACTCGAGGCAGGCCGCGGAACGCGAGAAAGCCAATAAATACGCCCGCATAATTTTAGTTGTACCTTAGAACAAATGAGCCAACATCCTATTGGAGTTTTCGGAAAGATTGGTGTAGTGCCTACCCTCGCACGCAGGCCCGCCCATCGGTCTTCGCCACATATACCAGCTTGTCAGCGCTGCGAATGACATCGTGAATGCCCATATCCCCGCGGACAGCGACCATGCCTGCTGAGAAGCTAAATCCTATGGCGGTACCGTCTGAGAGTTCTTCAGGTTGTCGTATCACTTTTTGAAGTAGGTTGAGCCGATCACGGCTCGCGCTGAGTGTGCAGTTCGGCATGAGGAGTAGAAACTCTTCCCCGCCAATCCGGCCAAACAAGTCAAACGATCTAAGCCGGCTGACCACTTTTTCGCAAAACGCGACAAGGACGTTGTCACCCTGATCGTGACCGTACCTATCATTAATTTGCTTGAAATCATCGAGGTCAATGACAGCGAGTGTATGGGTGCCGAATTCCGGCTGGATCCGCTGCATCGCCATCCACTCTTCCAGACGGTCCATAACATAGCGGCGGTTTGGAACACCGGTCAGGGGATCCGTCCATGAAGCCCGACGTGCCGCATCGCGCTCCAGCCGAAGGTCACGGCTGTCTCGCCGCAACGCTGTAATATCTGAGGCATAAAACAGTATCAGCCCAGCAGGAGAGACCGTCTCGGTAATCCATATCCAATTGCCAGTGTGCAACTGGGCTTCGAATGCTCTGTAAGGAACCGTGCCCCGGCGCGCGTCAGCGATCGTCAGCCACGATTCGATGTTGTCCGTCTCGATCACGGGACCGCGCTTGTTTGCGTGGTTCGCCCGCATGATGTCCCGCCAAACAGGACGCCTCGATGGATCAGCATGAAATGCTAAACAATACGCTGGGTTCGCCGCCAGAAGACAATCAGCCGTATCAAACATTGCAACCAGATCTGGCGTGTGCGCAAACAGATGGAATAAGCTAGAGCAGTGTGTGTCATCAAACCCTGCACCGATAGAATGCATTCGTCACTCCCCTATATCACAACATTGCAGCATGGCGTCGGTAAAGCCACGACGCAATCACAAGAGGGCAATAGAAGCCATTAGGGCTATACTGCCAAAACATAGTCTGTGAACTCAGGCTCAACGAGCGCTTCGAATGCGGGTTTCGCTATAAGGTAGCCTTGAACGAGCTTAGCCCCCATGTCCCGGATCACCTCGAGTTGGGGGTGCGTTTCAATGCCTTCAAAAATAATGTCTATGTCCAGATCGTTCAGCATGTTGACGATATGTCTCAACATCACCCGCTTAACCGGCTCTGTGTCGATGTTACGAACGAGTTCCATATCGATCTTAACAATATCTGGCTGCAACTGTGTAAGCAGTGACAGCCCGGAATATCCCGCACCAAAGTCATCGATCGCTGTTCTGAACCCGAACTCCCTGTACGCGTTCACAATGCGCTTCAGGTGGGCAACCTCAATTCTTTCCTGCTCCGTAAATTCAAAGATGAGCCGTTCCGGCGGCAAGCCGGCTCTCTCTGCGGCCAGCATGGTCTGTCGGATACAGACATTTGGTTCATAGACCGCGTTGGGCATGAAGTTGATCGACAGAAGCGCTTCGGTATCAAGAATACCTAAGTCGGTCGCGTGCTCAATCGCTTTGATTCGGCACGCCTGATCAAAGCCGTAGCGGTTTTGTTCCGTGATTTGGGATAGCACTGATTGTGCGCCTTTGCCTGACAACCCTCGCACCAAGGCTTCCTGCGCGAAGGTCTTACCCGTTGTGACGTCAACAATAGGCTGGAAGGCCATCGAGAAAGCTTGGTTGAACGCCGCTCCATTCCTGCAGCCTTCGCATCCGGCACTCATAGGAATAATCTCCGATCATACTTCCCATCGCGCGCCAATCCGATAACGCATATGATGATCGCCACTAGAACACCCTTCGATGTCAATATCAATTGAACGCACAACTACAGATTGTTATTCAAAACGTGGTTATCTCCCCGTCACCGAGAACAAGCACCTCAGCACTGTGGTGGAGCATATCCAAGCCAAACAGGAAAAGGCACGCTCCACCCCGCATCGTGCCGACAAGCAGGCGACGGCCTGCGTCCCGAACGGCCGACGCAATATAGAAGGCTGGAACTCGAAACTCGCCCGCCGGGTAAAGGCGAAGCTGAAGCTGCCCCGCCACATCCGGCCGAATGACCGAAAAAGCATGGCCATTCAGGGTTGCGATGGGTGAGGTCTCTGCCCTGCCCAGCCATGCTGCCATACCGCACCTGGGATATTTCTACTTTGCACACCGACGGACATTTTAACTTGGTTGCAACAGTCAGCAATGCTGCCTCATAATGGGTTTGCAAGCGATTTTAGGTTCCGGTTGCATCCCCCGAACGCTGTTTGATTTTTCAGTAAGTAAATATCTTGGATTTACAGCAGGCCTTCGCGCTCTGCTTTTTTACGGGCCAGTTTTCGCTGCCGGCGGATGGCTTCCGCTTTCTCCCGCGCCTTGCGAACTGAAGGCTTTTCGAAATGTTGCTTGAGCTTCATCTCGCGGAATACGCCCTCACGCTGGAGTTTTTTCTTCAGCGCGCGCAGCGCTTGATCAACGTTGTTATCACGGACACTGACTTGCATGTTTGGCTTCACAATAAGGGGCGTTTGGGTGTGCAATATATGGGAAGTCAAAATTTTCCGCAACTCTGAGGCACCAGTGATTCAATGTGCGATTGCCGCGGCGTTTGCAGAAGTTCTTGCCAGATCACCTTTAATTGGAAAGAGGTCCAGAGGTGGCCAGTGAGCAGTAGCCGTTTTGTTATAGGAGGCCTTCGCGTTCTGCCTTTTTGCGAGCCAGCTT
>JBBSPQ010000371.1:0-3745 GCA_038258585.1 Pseudomonadales bacterium | reverse complement strand
TAAATGCAATTGAGTCAGCTCTGCAAAAATAGTACTTCTTCCCAGTCAAATGATTTCTGATCGATACTCTTTCTGGATAGTTCATAAATAGATCACTTTGCCTTACAAGAAAGGTAAAGCGCCCGCCCACCTTTTATCAGGAGATCGTTAACTTTATAGCCAGCCGATTCCAGACTGGCACGATGTTCTTCGCAAGACATGTAGAGTTGGTCATTCTGCATTCCATCTTCTCCACAATAATGATCACACACCAGATAGATACCAGAATCATTCAGCACGGGATAAACTTGACGATGAAGCGCGGCTGCGTAACGCTTATGCCGCAGCTCATGTACCGCCTGAATAGTTACTACGGCATCGAATTTGTCCAATCCTGCTTCCCAAGCGATATCCTTGAAACTTCGCTCTATAAAGTTCACTCGATCCACGACTTTTTTAAGACGCTGACGAGCCAGTTCGTGCATTGCTGGAGAGTAATCCAACAAGGTCATTTCCACATTCGTCAGACGAGTCAAAATATGCAGCGCTAGAAATCCCGGCCCTGAGCCCAGCTCGAGAACGTTGATTTTTGGCTTTTCAATGTTGCGGAGCTGCTCGGTAAATGCATCGAAAAATTCCTCCCGATGGGGGCGCAGCATGGCAGTACCTTCCCACTCCCGAGCGTCACTCATCAGACAAAAATCAATGGGACTTGGTACATCGGCTTGTCTCATTCGTTGTCTCATTCTAGTGTTATATATTTTTGATTAGTTGCAGACAAGGATGCACTGCAGACCAAAGTGTAGAGAAAGTCTCCAGTTCTACAAATCCCGTGTGCGCATAAAATTCCCTAGTCTGTGCGTACGCAGGATCGTCGACAGCCGCTGCGATAGTCTTAACCTGCAAAAACTCGCCACCCTGTGCGGAAGCCCACAGACTGGACTCCTCAATCAACCTTCTACCGATCCCACCACCGCGATATTTTTCGTGGATTGCAATACAATTGATCTCAAACGATTTCAGAGAGTGCTGCCGCAATGTTAAGAATCCGTGGATTCCATCACTATCAACCGATATCCACGTTGGCAGTCTTGACGTGTCATTAACGTACTGAAGAATGGAATCTTCCTGACCAAACCACATAGGCAGACTACGAAGTACTCTTTCACATTCTATTTCAACATTCTTCGTCGATCTGACTATCTGCATCTGGTTGATCCTGTAATCTCTTTAGCAGTCATACCTGAATGTCTGGTTATTTCCATTGATCGAGTGAGCTCACTTTATTTCTCTCGCTTTCAGGTATTTGAACTCAGTACATTCCTCTCCCTTGAATACGGTATTGTACTCTTCAACTCTGTCGAAACCGGAACTTTCCAGCGCTTTAATCGAAGCCACATTGCGGGCGTCCGTTGTCGCTCTTACCGATCCTGCCGGTGTAGACAGCCAGATGACTCTCAGAGCCGCCTCAATACCTCTTGAAGCATGACCCAGGCGCTGGTGAGATGATGACACAGTAAAACCGATTTCCGCTTCGGTCGCTTCGGCTTCAAGGAAAATACCGATGTCACCAATGATCACATTAGATGGCGAGGAACCCAAGGCAAGCTGCACCCATCCCCCTTTGATCAGAGAAGTGACCGAAGACATTTTCTCAACGAAATTCTCTGCTTCATCGTTCGTCACCATTTCCCACCCTTGCAATCTCGCCAGATCAGGATCGGAACGATAGAAATGAAATGCCGGTACATCCGACATTTCAAACTTTCTCAGTGTTGTGCTCTCTATTGTAACGGGAAGAATACCGGAAAACGGTTTCACCACAGTCTGGTTCCTGCCATCAATTACTGTCTGGATTTTTGAAACTGAAAGGATTGCAAACTCTTTTCAAACCCTCGATTCAAGTAGAATTCAACTTGTCTGGCTGAGCGGCAAAAAAAAGCGACGTAGGGGAAATTTCCTTTGCCATCTCAAATAGTCTAGATCCTATCCCCAATCGCTGATATTTCGGTAAGACAAAGGCCTCAGGAATAGTTGAAAAGAAATAACCATCAGACAGTATACGCAGGCAACCAATTAGTTCGCCATTTACTCTCGCGCTGATATTGAAAGTTTTAGTCAAAGCGCCTACGACCTTTTCTCGATCGTAATCATCTGGCCATATTGTGTTTGCCAGATGCAGAAACTCACTCACTTTTATGTCGTCATCGGAAATGTAGTCAATTTTCATAGGTCACCGGATTATTTGTTTTTCTCTACCCATAGCTAACCAAAACCACCGAGGCTTAAATAGATGGCAGGCATCCAAAGCGCAAAGGCCAATAGTGCTGAACACGTCATTATAAGGATCAGGCCGCTTCCTGCAGCATGTCCAAGGTAAACCTTGGGTTGAAATAAATACATGCTGGCAAGCAGTATGAGAGTCACTCTGGCGTTATCTTTGAGTTCAGCGTATTTCGCGCTTGCACCTAACAGAACATTACGAGATTGATAGAGAAGGAATACGACGAGCGCCTCAAGGCCGAGAAGATCAGCAGTGATAACCAGTTCAAATGTAAAAGGTACTAGAAAAGGCGCCGCCAGCAGAATAGCGACCAGAATCGAAATCTTTATGACCATTTTCTTATCGAGATTAAACTTCATATCCCCCCCTTTAAGGACTCGTCTGTCCATTGGTCACTCTTTCCTTGCTGAAGAACGCCTGCGTATCTTCAACCTCGAAAACGTTTACTCTGGCATCACACACAGGTTCATCGTCACAGGTGATATAGCAGTTGAAGCTTCCCAGTCCGGATTCATCCCGCATTATTTGAGTCACCGCAATCTGAAACGTCTTCCCTTGTGCCAGCATAGGAAGATTTGTATTGTATTTTCGAGTACCTAAGAGAAATCCAAGCTTGGGTTCGCCGTTATGTTTTCTTCTTCTAATGCCAGCGAAAACTGATATTGCCTGTGCCATATATTCAATTCCTGCCCATGTAGGCACTCCCCCAAGACGAGAATCGAAAAACATGCTTTCCTGTGAGACCGACACCTCAGCAACAAGGCCGTTGTCAGTGCATTCCAGCATTCGATCCAGTAAGACCATAGGAGGGGAGTGTGGAATCAATTCCTGAATAGGGATATCTGTTATCTCAATCATCCCGGGCCCGCCCAACTGCGATGCAGGCGTTCCTGCCGTCAAATGCGAATGAATTGCTCAAAGCTGCTCTACTTCTATCGTCGTTAAATTGATCTGATAGCCGCGCGCAAGATTGGAAATGTTAACAGAATTCTCGAGATGAGAAGTTCCCCCAAACTCAATTTCCATCACCTTTTCGCCGTCCTGCATAATGAACCGTTTCAGCCCTTCGTTTTCCTGCATGAACGCACAGGCTCCACTGTCCAGACACGGTGAAGTGCGGCGCAGCTGCTCACTAACCTGATTGAACGGCCACTGTGACATCTGGAAATCTGCGAGCAACCAGGCGGGCTGTACACGCCTTAGCAGAGGACGATAACCATCACTTTCAATCTTATCGCCATCGTAACGAATGGTAAAAACCCGCGCTCCGTTTGTCATCAAACCTACCATGGTGATGTTGTTGTTCGTGACCTCAGTGACAAAGAGCATTTCCTGACTCTCTCCGGAAAAACTGATCTCTGCCAACTGAGTAAGCACGATACTCTGTCCGAAACTCTGCGGCGGCAAAAGATCGAATGCAATGTCGGGAGAGATTGTGATCTGTCTCGGCCCCATCATTTGCACACAACCACTTAAATAAAC
>JBBSPQ010000370.1:0-3746 GCA_038258585.1 Pseudomonadales bacterium | reverse complement strand
GTCTTTCTTTAACACCTATCTGATCTGACCACTAGGGCTAAGTGTCTCTTCGCTAACTTCCATTTGTGTCCCACTCAGTCTGACGTCTTACACTTTCCATACATAACAAGGAATTCCCTCATCAAGAATGCCAGAAGTAGATGGCAAATTAAACGCAAACATTTATCGGGTTTCATAACCCTCCTCCACTGCGGCTTTCTTGGAAGCGAAAATCTGACGGTTTTCAAGTGGGATCCGGAATGCCGCCTGGCTACCCGCACCAAAAACCTGACGCGTAATTTTATCGCCGATAAATTGAGGCAGAGCCACCTTAAACAAATGGCCAGCAACCTCAGCATTTACACTGAGCTTACCTCCCGCTTTAAGAAGCATTTGTTCTCCCGCCATCGTTTCCACGAAAACGTCGTCGCTTTTGATCATTTGTCCATTGGAAGCGATTTCGATTTCTTTTCCGCTCAGCGTGATTTCAAACTGATATTCACCTGTAAACGAATTGAGAAGGCGAGAACGGACAGCAGTTCCGTTGAGCGTGACTGTTGGAATGACACCCTCCGTCGGAAGAGCGACATTGCCGAGTGTGTCAGTGGGCATAACGCTCACAACTATTCTATTTGAGTTTATCCAATGCAGAGTTGGACGACTACGTTTTTCGTCAGGTTTTATTCCTAAGGCGATTGTCGTTTGCAAGGATCGAGTAAAGCGCTGCGGGCCTGTACCACAGCAATGGTGATGATTTCCATCCTCCTCTTCATGCTTATCTTCGTTACTATGATAAACGCCCTCAATGTAAGCAGCCATATGGTAGATACCAGGAAATATATTCCCTTTAATTTCGGCAATCCAGGTAGTGTCATCAACCTGCCTGAATTCAATCCGTTCATCGCGGATAGCGAATACCCCTGGCTTGCTCCGTTCGTATCTAGCTAAATAGTTAAGCAGGTCAAAAGACGTCTTACGATTTTGCCGGTTGATAAATTGTCGTCTCGTTTTTAAGGGTATTGTTGCAAGATCGGCCATTGCATTGCCCAACGAATGATTAGGAGCAACTAATCGTGCTGCAATTGTGTGAATCTCAAACTTGCCACCCATCAAGTCTGACAGCTCGAGCGTTAAGACAATATCCTCTCCCGCAAACGGTGATTTGGCGGTAGCCGTAAGCGTAGCTCGGTGGCTACTTCGGTTGAAAACATTTATGGAAACTGCACAGGGAGGTTCGGGTGAAATAGTACTTATGCCGTTAATCCCGGTCGCCAATTGATGGGCAGGTGAACCAGCAGATACACGGACGGGAACTCGTTCTTCTGGTTTCTGGGAAAATCGGGTGTAAAGCGGCCCGCGTACAGGTGGTGCACCGGTGGGGAGGACAAAGTCTGAAATACTCGGCATGACCATTAGGGGTTCATCCGGGTCGGCCATGTAATACGCCATTATATACCAACGCCCTACCCAGTCTTCTGAATCGGCGCCATTACGATTCAGGAAAATCGTACAACGCCCACGACGCTGCTTCATCGTGACCAGAAATGGGGCTAATGTTTCTGTGGTACTGCCGTGACTATGACCATGGCTGCCCTCTTGTGGTGAGCCTGCGTTGCTTTCCATTCGCGTATCGGCACAATGGTGACCACTGGGAGCCATCAGGCAGAAATCCCAGTTTGCATCGGAGAAATCGAAACCCTGAGCAGTGATCATATACGATTCGTCCGCGTCAGTTACATCAAAGCGCATATGAACATGTTCGCCGGGATAGAGGTCGAAAATTGGGTCAACAGTAGGAGTATAACCTATCGCAGCCGCAATCGAGCCGGTATAAAATTTATCAATCGTGCCTGCATTTTCTCCGTGATAAACTTGAGTCACTGCTGGTGATGCTGTCTTCCCTTTGGTCGCCATGTTCGCGATAGTCGCATAATCTACCCCGTCCCAGCCACCGCCAAGTCCAAAGCCCATTGCGAAAATAACGGTATTACCAAATTCGGGTGTCGCCAATGTGGACAACAGCGGTAAAGCAGTTTCCTTTCCATCAGTTAATATAGACAAATATCGCTGATCCCCAGACGGCATGTTCGAAAAGGGAGCACGAACCAGATTGTTATCCGTATTGGTCAGAGCTCCAGCAAGTGGCGTACCTCCGTCAGGTAACTGCGCAGCGATATTTGTATCAAAGTTGGTTTGGCTAATTGCTCCGCCATATTTGACAACACCAAAATGAGCGCCGGGAAATACCTGTGTGAAAGTATTCGTAAGGCCAATTGACCTGAAAGTCTCCACCCCACCGACGATATAGGCCTCTGAAGCCGCATATGCAGCTTCACAATCGTGCAACAGTGCCGAGACTCCCCGTTTGGCAGCATCCCACTTCGGAATATTAGGCGACGAGCCAGTCATTGGGTCTGGGGTTAGGCCAGTCATGCTACCCGTCTGATCAAGCGCAATACCTAAAACCACTTCACTATCGTAGGCATACCCTAATACGCGATGATCTAAAACATCAGCGAGATGACGCACAGGGTCGCCTGTAAAGTTGGGTAGTACAATATTTGTTTGAGCATTACTGGACAAATATCCAGCTTGTCCGCCTATCCAAGGCCACATTGCATCATTCAAATTATGACCTTCTGGCCTGCCTAGAGATGGATAATATGCACTTCCCTGGTGTCCATCTATTTGCCACATTGCCCATAAACGGTCTATGTTACAGTGATGCAAAAAGAAGATGGGATCGTTGGGCGATGAATTAGGGGCGCCCATATCGCCGCCTACCCAGCCATGCATTCCATTGTGCATTTGGAATGCTCCACCGCCCTCTAAGTAGGGCCTAAAACCGTTCGGATTTTCGTAATTTGGCTGTGAAAGGCAAGTATGGACGTCAGCCTGAGTTTCTAAGGTACTAAAATTACTAAAGCTACGTGTGAGAGTGTTGCCGTGCCCTTGCTCCAATTGTGTTTTGACTCTCCACCCTAAGAGGCCTGCTGGCCACCAGGGGGGAAGCGGAGTTGGATTTGCACCGGAACTCGGCGCATCAAAGGCAAAATAGCCTGACTGAACAGTTCCGCCTCCTATGCCTCCCAAACCTCCATTTGGCCCAACAAAATTATCCTGGAAAATTATGTTTTCCGTTGACGCATGATTTGTCCAATCCCAATACGGCAGGTTGACGCTTGGATCTACATTCTGAAGAGCTTGTTCAAACTGTAACAGATAAAAGCGATGCCAGGGACCAAATGCAGAGTTCTGATGGCCCATATTTATAACACCGCCTGAGGGAACCATAATTGATAGGGTATACAAATGCAGCGCAACAAATTGATCGTAAATACTTATTTGCTGTGCCGCTGGGGCACCCGGATTAGCAATCGTGTTTTTGAGGGTGAGCACGGCTTTGAGAAAGTTGTCTCGCTCCGTTGAAGTGAGATGCGCTGCATTTTTTCGGATACCCATTTTAGTCTCCCGATCGCGTCTTCTTGGTCTGAGAAAAACAGTTAATATGATAATATAAATTTATCCTCTTATTTTTGAAAATCCAGTTCATATATTCCTTGAGTTTGCGATCCACCTAGAGTCAATATTTATGAACTATATAATTCTTATTACATAATTATACTCACAATATAGCTATATCTGCGTAAACGATTCATTTAGATATTCTCAGTGAATCACGGATTGAGGTGAAACGAATACGGACACAGCGAGAGGGGGCGGATAAAAGCGCTCCACCGCCCGAACCAAGAGCTTGCGAAAGGTTG
>JBBSPQ010000369.1:0-3750 GCA_038258585.1 Pseudomonadales bacterium | reverse complement strand
TCAGGCCAGCTTTTCAGTGTTGTTGTTTCAGGACATTGCTGTCATTCCGATGCTGGCTCTGTTGCCGTTGCTCGCGTCGCCTGAGCTTCACGGTGCTGGCGTGGCAGTTGTTCATGGCGTCGATGCTGCGCAAGCGGACAGTCATGGCATCAGCCTAAATATCGTTGAAGGCATGAATGCCTGGCAGACTGCGCTCGTGACGCTCGGCGCTATTGCCGCGGTAGTGTTTGGCGGCAGTCGCCTTACCTCTCCTCTGTTTCGCTACATTGCGTCCGCGAATCTGCGCGAACTGTTTACAGCCACCGCACTGTTTTTGATCGTCAGCATTGCATTACTGATGTCATTGGTTGGCCTATCACCCGCGCTAGGTACTTTTCTGGCCGGTGTTGTGCTCGCCAATAGCGAATACAAACATGAACTGGAATCCGACATTGGTCCCTTCAAGGGGTTACTGCTCGGCCTGTTTTTCATGACGGTAGGCGCCGGGATTAACTTTCAAAATCTGTTCGACAATTTCGGTCTTATCTTCTCCTTAACGATTGGTCTGATCGTGCTGAAAGCTGGCGTATTGCTGATTCTGGCAAAGATGTTCGAGATTCGCGGCTCTGGCCGCTGGTTGCTGGCACTGGGGCTGGCGCAGGCCGGAGAATTTGGTTTCGTACTGCTTTCGTTCACGGTAGGGATTGCGGTACTACCAACTGAAATCGCCGACCAATTATTATTGATAGTCGCGCTGTCGATGGTGCTGACGCCGGTATTGTTCATTGTCTATGAACGCATTATCTCCCCACACTTTACCAATAAAGTTGAGCGCGAAGCGGATGATATCGATCAAAAATGCAAGGTCATCATTGCCGGACATGGAAGAGTCGGTGGCATCGCAAACCGATTGCTGCGCGGTGCCGGTTTTGAGACCACGGTGATTAACTACAGTTCCGCACAGCTGGAAATGCTCAGAGCCTATAAAGTGAAGGTGTATTTCGGCGACGCGTCCCGACCCGACCTGTTACATGCGGCCGGTATCGACGAAGCCAGAATCCTCGTCATTGCAATCGATGACAAGGAGCAGATCACGGCCATGGTGAAACATGCAGTACAGAACTATCCCAGTCTGCACGTCATCGCCCGTGCTGTGGATCGACATCATGTGTACGATCTTTACGCCGCAGGTTGCCGCGACATTATCCGTGAAACCTTTGACAGCTCGTTGCGTCTTGGTCGCTCAGCACTGGAAGCGTTAGGTATGTCTAAAGACCAGGCCGCAGAGATGACCCGTGAGTTTGAAATCGATGACAAAAAGTTCATGCTCGAAATGGCCAGACTTTACCGCCCCAATACGCCCAATCACGAGAATCCTGAATATGTTGCGAAGGTGATTGAGTTAAACGAAGGATGGCGACGACAGATCAGAATCAGGCAGGAACTTACGGAAGTAGAAACTACCGAGGAATTGCTGCCAGACGTCGAAAACTCGCAGCATAATGCAGGTTGATTTAGGTTCGACTCACCTTTCGCATAAAAAAAGGAGGGCATCGCTGCCCTCCTTTTTCAGATCACCTAAGTGACGATTACGCGCTTGGCGCCCAGTCCAGCGACATCCAGAACTGTCGACCCCACGGCTGTTGCAAGCGAGACTCGAAACCACCGAGAATAGGCAAACGCTGTGGCTGCTGATTGAACATGTTACGAATACCACCGCTCATCGTCACTTCTCCAGCACCGAACAAATCATTGAAGATGTAGCCATACTGGCCATTCACAACCCATTGTCCTTTTATGGTGCGATCAGCAGGGAATTTGGAGAACAGATTGTTCACCGTATCATCGAACACCACTGTGTGTTGGTATGCTGCCGTTAAAGAAGCACTGTGGTTTCCCATGAACCAGTTTTCCCTGATCTGTCCTTTGAACTTCGGCAGAGGAGGAACCACACCGCTGTTGGCGTTCTGGAATCCCAACGCATTCTTGATGCCGCCGAACAGATCTTCATACTCATAAGTCTTGAAGTACGAAACGTTCAACCCGGTCACGAAGGTGCCCCAGTTATCGGTGGAGAAGCGGTAATCCACTTTGCCATCGAACAGGTCGATCCACACCGTACTGATGTTGTTCGCCTGACTGATCACCCGTTGCACTTGCTGAGTAGAGGTGTTGCGGATAATACCGGTAGCGCCGCTATTGTCCTGAGTTGCTAACCACGCATTGGCGGCATTGCGAGTAGCAGATCCAGGCGTTGGATCATAAGCGCCCTCGCTGGAGCCGATTGCTTGCAGGAGACGAGTAAACTGCGCGTCCACGGTTTCGGTGTTGCTCAGTGTACGAATACGGTCAGTGTACTCAATGGTCTGGTAGTCAAGACTAAGACTCAAACCATCCAAGGCACCACCTGGCTCCCAAGTGAAGCCAATGTTCTTCATTACCGAAGTCTCTGGTTGCAGATTAGGGTTACCAGAGGAGCAGCCCGCGCCGCCGGTCAGCTGACCACCCGTAACCTTGTCGAGACCGAAGAATATTTCAGAACACCCTTCATTAGGATCGTAAGGACGCGCTTGTGTGGCAGTTGGCGCCAAGAAGCTTTCACCCCATGAGCCACGGAATGCCAATTCAGGTGTCGCTTCCCAGCGAACTGAGACCTTTGGTGTGGTCGCATCCAAACCGAAATCCTTGAACTGCTCATGACGAACCGCCACTTGCGCAGCCACTGTCTCCAGAATCGGAATGTCCAACTCTATAAACGCCGCATAAACCTTATTGTAATAGGTGTTATTGGTCGGCGGAGTATCGACGATATTGACGTTGTAGTCGGCACCGGTCAGCTGCAATGGATTGTTGCCGAGGAACTCGGAACGATCACGCATCTGGAAACCTGTCGCCATTTGGAGAGGACCTGCGGGCAGGTCAAAAAGCTCGCCAGCAATGGTGGTTTCGAAGATATCAAGCTCGTCTTCGTTGGTCGTCACGTTGTCAATATTGGTGAACAACCAGTCAACTAACTGTTGGCTGTTTCGAGTCGTGGCTTCGTTGTAATACGGAGAACGAGGGTCGGCAGAGCCGAAGGGGTTCCAGTATTCGTTACCGCTAGGACCGCCTTGACCAAGCAGCGCCTGTTGCATCTTGCCGATGTGCAGTAGCTTCTCATCGGTATTGCGGCGATCGAACTGCTTTGAATAGAGCATGTAACCGCTCCATGTATCACTCATCTCAAAGTTAGCTTGAAACTTATAGCGCTGGGTGTAATACATTACAGGCTGTAGTCGCGCACCAGTAATGGGTTCGAAATGGGAGGGCCAATGCTCTGGATCGAGCAGAGTAAATGGACGGAAGTTGTTGGGCACAACATCGTAGCCATAAGGGTTCGCAGGATGGCTCGCTGGAACTACAAGAGCATTACGGTTATTGGTGTTCTGACCGTAAGTACCCGTGTTGCGGTTGGTTACTTTACGGAAGGCGTGGTTCATGGTCAGCTCAAAGTTGAGCCAGTCATTCGCTTCCCAGGTCACATTGTTATATAGATTGTACTGACTAGCTTCGCCCTGCAGATCCCACTGCGGTGTGTAGTACCAGTAACAACTGGAGTTGCCGACAGGTATTCCACTCGGCAAGCTGCGCTGTCCGCCCAGTTGCATTTCCTCAGGAGAGCCAAAAGTGCCACAGCTCTGATCGCGCAAGCTTGGCCCAACTAATGTGCCGCCGTGCACTCCACCGATTACCGGATTGGCACCATTAACGCGACGATACTCCCCCGGGTTA
>JBBSPQ010000368.1:0-3752 GCA_038258585.1 Pseudomonadales bacterium | reverse complement strand
TGCTTATAGCCTGTTTGCAATTTTTGCTGTTCCCGATAGCGGTTTCTTCTGGGAGATGGCAACCCTGATTGACATCATGTTGTTGGGGCATTGGTTGGAGATGCGGAGTGTACGCCAGGCATCGGGTGCCCTCAATGAACTGGCAAAACTGATGCCCGATACTGCCGAGCGTGTTCGTGAGGATGGCTCTATTGAAGAGGTCGGTGTGGCCGATCTTCGCAAGGGTGATCTGCTGCTGGTGCGTCCGGGATCGAGTATGCCAACCGATGGCGAAATTGTTGAAGGACACTCCGAACTGAACGAGGCACTGATTACCGGCGAATCGCAACCTGTAGCAAAGAGTGAAGGTGATAAAGTTATCGGTGGCACGATCAATGGGGATGGCAGCCTGCGGATACGGGTGACGGCCACCGGGGATGAAACCGCTATCGCCGGGATTATGCGACTGGTCGAGGAAGCGCAGGGCAGTAAATCGAACACGCAGATTTTAGCTGATAAGGCGGCTGGTTGGCTGTTTTACGCTGCTTTGGGGGTGGCTGCTCTAACGGCTGTGGCATGGATTATCGCACTGGGTTTTAAGGTTGAAGTGCTGGAACGGGTTGTCACCGTGCTGGTCATTGCCTGCCCCCATGCGCTGGGTCTGGCAATTCCGCTGGTGGTCGCCATCAGTACCTCTATGGGTGCGCGGAACGGCATTCTGGTTCGTAATCGGCTGGCATTAGAAGAAGCGCGACTGATTAACACCGTCATCTTTGATAAGACCGGGACTTTGACTGAAGGGCGCTTTGGGGTTGTCAACCGGATCGTCGCTGAAGGCTGGCAAGAAGATCAAGCCCTGGCGCTGGTACTCGCCATTGAAGGCGACTCCGAACATCCGATTGCACACGGTATTCGTCAGAAGGCTGAAGAAGCTGGTGTGAAAGCAGCGTCGATCAGTGATTTTGAGAACATCAAGGGACGTGGAATCAAAGCCATGTATGAAGGCAAATCTGTTTACGTCGGCGGGCCGCGTTTATTGGAGATGCTGGAACTCAAACTCGGTGGTGATGTGGATCGTTTTCGGAACGAATCCAATGACAACGCGCAGACGGTTGTCTATATGGTGGTCGAGAATGCGGTGGTGGCAGCGTTTGCGTTAGCGGATGTGGTGCGTGCGGAGAGCAAATATGCGATCAAACGACTGCGTGAGATGGGTGTTGAGGTAGCAATGCTGACGGGTGACAGCCAGCATGTTGCCGACGCAGTTGCCCGTGAACTGGGCATCGACACAGTATTCGCCGAGGTGCTGCCGGAAGATAAAGATAAAAAGGTCGCTGAACTGCAACAGCAGGGCAAAAAAGTGGCGATGGTCGGTGATGGGGTGAACGACGCGCCCGCCCTGACCCGCGCTGATATTGGTAGTGCTATTGGCAGTGGTACGGATGTAGCAATTGAGTCCGCCGATATCATTCTTGTCCAGAGCAATCCGTTGGATGTAGTGAAAATCTTTGAATTGAGCCGTGCCACCTACCGCAAGATGATCCAGAACCTGATCTGGGCGACCGGCTACAATGTGGTCGCGCTGCCGCTGGCAGCCGGGATACTTGCACCCGTTGGCTTCATCCTGTCTCCCGCAGTCGGCGCGGTCTTGATGTCGTTGAGCACGGTTGTGGTGGCTATCAATGCACAGTTGCTGCGGCGTACAGATTTAGCAGTTAAGCCTGCATAACAAGCTAAGGCATCATTCGTAAATTACACGCACTATGTTATTGATAGCTATGCTTTTGGACGGAGACAATCTCGGAAGTCTGTGCAGTGACTGAAACAGATAAGAATGAGTTATCCGGAAGTGGATATATAAGGATAAATGATGAAAATCGCCTTCCCCGCTTAAATGCACCCTGCTGTCTGCGCCGTTTGGCGCTTCTGCAAGAGTCAGAAAACGAGTAACGTTAGGGTTGTTGCGGTTTGAACTTCGACCAAATTATCTATTGGGAGGTAAGCATGTCTAATCAGAAGATTCGCGTCGTGGTCAACGGTTACGGTGTCATCGGCAAACGTATTGCCGATGCGGTTGTTGCCCAGGACGATATGGAATTAGTTGGCATTGCCGATGTCGTCAGCGATTGGCGCATCAAAATCGCGGTCGAGAAAGGTTATCCCGTATTTGCTTCGAACCCCGAAGCGGTTGACACCATGCGGGCGGCTGGTATCCCGCTGGCCGGTACACTTGATGATCTGCTTAAGCAGGTTGATGTGGTTGCCGATGCTACACCGAAGAAAGTCGCCTCAGCCAACCTGGAGAGGTACCGTGCCGCAGGTGTGAGGTCTATCTTTCAGGGTGGCGAAAAGCACAGCCTTACCGGTCACTCTTTTGTGGCTCAAGCCAACTATGCAACTGCATTAGGACGGGACACTACGCGCGTTGTTTCGTGCAATACGACCAGCATCGTTCGGACACTGGGCGCGCTCAAAGCGGCTGGATTGCTCAAGAAGGCTCGCGGAGTGTTGATCCGCCGGGCTACGGATCCCTGGGAGTCCGATCACACGGGTGTCATGAACACGGTTGTTCCTGAATCTACCATTCCATCGCATCAAGGACCAGATGCCCAGACTGTGGTTCCTGATCTGGACGTCGTCACCATCGCCGTGGTAGCCGCTCATACGACCAGTCATTTGCACGCTTGGAGTGTGGAACTCACCCGCGTCGCTACCAAAGATGAAGTGCTGGCGGCCTTCCGTACTGTTCCGCGTATTGCTTTTCTGCAAGCAGCGGACGGGGTCGTCGCACTGAACAGCACCCTGGAGATGATGGCTGACCTGGGTCGTCCCCGTGGTGACATGTGGGAAGTGGGTCTGTGGGAGGACAGCCTGACGGTCAAAGACAATGAGGTGTTCTACAACTACCAGGTCTACAATCAGGCGATTGTGGTGCCTGAAACGATTGATGCCATTCGTGCGCTCACAGGTATCGAGAAGGATGGTATGAAGTCTATTGCCAAGACGGATCAGGCGCTGGGACTGGTGCGTGAGTTCGTTGGACAACGTGAGGCAATTACTAACCGAATTTAGCGGAGACTGAGGCTAAAGCGTCATAATTACGAGCGTCAATACAATTGACTTGGAATTTGATGTACAGATGTTTTTGCGCTTCTGATTACTGTAATCCTTGGTGCGCGTATGGGCTGCGTGCAGGCAAGTTCTTAGGAGTGATGTCGCAAGGCATAGTGAGTCTAGGGAAGGCACGCCGCAAATCAGCTAGGTATGAACACGAACTGTCTAGCCTTGATTGACTGGCTGAAGGTAAGCTCAGCACCGCAAGTCAAGATTCACTGCTGAATAGCTCTTAACTAACGATCACAGGTGGCGTATTAAGCGCCGCCTTTTCATGTATTCTCCCGCAGCGTTTATACCCTCAGTCCTGTCACAGTTTGATGGAACTTTTCCTCGCACAACCGTCGACGCGGCGATTTTACAGCACAGGCTTCCTCCCTATCAAACACCAGCAGGCGAATACGCTAGTCCCATCCCTGCGGGACGGGACTACCGAACTACCTGCCTAAAAAGCCACCAAAATACACAGGTGGCTTTTTTGTTTGACAGGTTCCCTCCTCGTGCTATCCCGGCATGTCCGAGCCGGTTGTGGCTCGATGTGCTGGCGTTTCCAGCGTGTGAGGAGGATTGCCCCATGTTCGAAAACAACGTTCGTTCCAAAATTCGCAGCCATATTAAGCCCTTTCCCCATATTGCGACCTATCCGACTTCGTGGGCTG
>JBBSPQ010000367.1:0-3758 GCA_038258585.1 Pseudomonadales bacterium | reverse complement strand
TCCCGCTGAAGAGACGGGGCTTCTATGCGCCGCCAAACTATCTGCGTTTTGCCTAACATCGCATTAACCAGCGGCTTCTGCTTGGGCTGCACAACGCGCGTGGAGGCATCCAGCACTTCGAGCGAGACGACGTTGCCCTGTGCGTCGTAGTCAAGGATAACGCCGGGCTTGTCTTCATCGCTTTCGGTGATGGGTGCATCGCTGAGGATGATGGTGAGGGTGTCGACTTGAGTGTCGTAGGTGACTTTCACGGTTTCACCAAGCTACAGTCTGTCGACATAAGCGTCTCGATTGCCCTGCTCCCGGTCACTCTGCGCCTGACGCAAATCCTCGACCGCTTCGTCATCCAAATCAAGTCCCAGCATTTCTACAATCTGCTGATACTGCTCCCATGTGATAATTACCTCCTGTGGTCGACCAGACTCGTCAACGACAAGCTTCTTCTGGATGGCTAACATAAAAATCCTTTCGCAACTTGATCCGTTCAACTTAACTTGAGCAGCTTCATTATACCGCATTAGGCGGGCGTCAATTCAAACGCCATCTGCCTCGGCTGCACGACGCGCGTCGAGGCGCTTCCGCCATGGATTATTGGCGATCAGATGTCGACTCACGCTATCACCTACTCAACTTGCCCTGCCTGTCTCAATGTCCAACGAAACCTAGCCCAAGCGGTCTGTATCACGGCTGTCGTTTTGCCGTCAGGCTTAGATAGAAGGGGCGAGATAACCTGTGGATAAAGGCTAGTAGTCCGACCATGTTGTTTTGTCGGGTACGGGCACGCCATGGCGTGCCCGTACCCGTCAAAACCTATCCGTCAAACTTTGTTTGGTCGACTACTAGAGAAGGAAAATTCTTTGTATTGCAGAGTTGCAGGAAGATGCGGTATGCTCCGATTTGAATCAAAGAGGGGCTCCGTCATACTGATTTAAATCAAAGAGGGGCTCCGTCATACTGAGAAAATTTCCGTAGGTTTAATCGTTGGCCTCCTTGTTTAGTGGAAAGCAGACAATTAACCGAGATCCAAACTGCGTTGCTGTTATTTCAAAACATTCGGGTAGTCGAACATGTTTGATATAATTCTATAGACAGAGAAAACTCAAAATAAGCAAAAATGTTTGAAAGTCGATAGAAATGCCACGATACGAGCTATATCATGAGCCAGTGAAACAGCCTTTAGTCAAGGATGGATGGTTGATCACGGATGACCCGTTCTTGATAGAATACAAGGGAATGAGGCTGTACGCTGATTTAGGCGCAGATAAACCGATTGCAGCGGAAAAAGCAGACGAAAGAATCGTGGTAGAAATTAAGGTATTTGGCTCTGCGTCGCCTGTAAGCGAATTGCAAAAAGCAGTCGGGCAGTATGGGATTTAGCGAATGTTTCTTGAGCGAGTGAATCCAGAAAGGCAGTTATTTCTGGCGATTGCAGAAGACATCTACCAGGATTTCTTTATGGAACCTGCTGTTCAAGATATTGTCGAAGCGCAAGGAATCTGTTTGATGGTGTTCGATCCAGATGCACAGGAGGTTGTGGAATGGATAAGGTGAAAAATTACAGAAGCATAATCAAGCAAATCTTGTCTCAACATGCGGAGCATACGTTTAGCTACGGGGATATTGAGACAATTCCCATGTTTGATGAGCGCAGCGATAGCTATCTACTCGTCGATGTTGGGTGGGGGGTGACAGGACGAGTCTATACAGTTCCTGTGCATTTGCGAATCAAGCAGAACAAAGTTTGGATAGAACGAGATAGTACAGATGCAGAAATAGCTGAGCAGCTACTTGAGGCTGGTGTACCGAAAGAAGATATTGTGCTGGGCTTTTACCGTCCAGAGCGACGCAAGATCACAGAATTTGCGATTGCGTAGATACTCTTGCTGTGCTACTTCACTGCGACTTACGGCAACCAATATCGCATCAACCAGACCACGGGTGTCTGGTATCTCCGCGTCCCCATCCCTGTCACGTCCGAAACACCCCGTACCCCGTCTCCTCGACCGGCGCGTTCAAACACGCCGACAACGCCAGCCCCAGCACGCGGCGCCTCTGCGCCGGGTCGAGGAGGCCGTCGTCCCAGTAAGCATCCAGCACTTCCATCAAGACGACGTTATCGAGAGTGTTAATCGAAGTCAAGCTACCTTTCGTTTTACACTGCATATACCAAGTGGAAGATTGTGCTATAATACAGCCATCGAGAGGTCTAAATAATGAACGGGCAAATCTCATGGCAATGCTAAACACAATTGAGCTTCCCATTAATCTCGTAAAGTTTGAACTCCCCCAAGCTGTTCAGGCAAGATTGCAATTTTTGCTTGATCGGCAGGATGCAGGCGATGAATTATCATCTGCGGAGAAGGAAGAGGCAGTTGGTTTAGTGGAATTAGCTGAATTTCTCTCCTTGTTGCATTTGCGCGCATTGCGAACGAATCAGCAGTCGAATTAAGCGATGCGTTATATCCCCGACCGACTGCGCCAACTCGTTATCGAAAGAGCGAACAATCGATGTGAGTATTGTGGTTTAGCGCAGGTTGGTCAGGCTGCAACCTTTCACGTCGATCACGTCATTCCAATTGCTGCTGGCGGCGAAACGGTTGAAGAGAACTTGGCTTTGGCGTGTGTTTCGTGTTCGTTGCGCAAGGGCGCAAAACGTCAAGTAGTGGTAGAATTGTCTGCATGAATCCCTATACTGTGTGGCAACATCATGGCGAATGGCAGACGGTGGGCGGTCTATGACCGCTATGGTAACGAGGTTTATCTCACGCAAGAGCGGTGGGAGCATATTACAGAGGATATCAATCATCCCGAAATGCTCTCATACGAAGAGGCGCTAAGGCAGACGATTCAACAAGCGACGCGTAAGCAAGATGTGCTCAATCCGCAAAAGTACCGCTACAGTTTGGCTTTCCCCGGTCTAGCCGAAGACAATACTCATATTGTTGCCCTCGTTATATGCCGCTTTCAGACAACCGAAGCTGGCGATATTGTTCCCAACAACTACATCGTGACAGCTTTTCAGAAAGAGATATGGTGAGATGATGGCTATCCCCACCTTCAACTACGATGAAATGAGCGACACCCTCTATGTGTCTTTTGCTCCTGGTGTGCCAGCCACAGGTATTGAATTGAATGAGCACATCCTGCTGCGGCTCGACAAGCGCAACTGGCAGGCGATAGGTCTCACCATCTTCGACTATTCAATTCTCGCGCAGCCGACGGAACTGGGGCAGCGAAGTTTCCCCCTCACCGGACTGGCGGACTTGCCGCCCGACGCGCTGCAGCGGGTGCTGGCGGTGCTGCGCGTGCCTCCGGTCAGCGATATTCTGATGTTGTCCGTCTACACCCCTTCATTCGCTGATACCATGCCGATTGCGTCACTCCATGCGACACCACTTGCAACCGCTTAGCCGCTAAAGGGAGGCATCAACTCAAACGTCATCTGCTTCGGCTGCGCGACGTACGTCGAGGCGCTTCCGCTATGGCACATTGGCAATCTGCTGTCGACTCACGCTATTACCCTACCCAATTTGCCCTGCCTGTCCAAATGTCAACGAACCCTAGCATAAGCGTTCTATGTTGCGACTGTCGTTTTGCTATCAGGACTAGAGTGAAGGGACGAGTGAAACGAATGTCATAGGAGGGAAGTTTCTTCATATTGCAGGTATGCGGGAAGATGCGATACAATTAGATTCAAATCACGGAGGACTCTGTCATATAGGGGAAACTCTCATAGATTTAATACTCATAGATTTAAT
>JBBSPQ010000366.1:0-3769 GCA_038258585.1 Pseudomonadales bacterium | reverse complement strand
GATTCGCAAGCAGGTTTACCCAGATGGTGCCTACGCCCAGTATTCCCCGAACTATCAGCGCGTTATGCTCCATGATGCGCTTTGGGCCCTGCGTCTGGGGGAATTGAACGACGATCAGTTTCCACCGGATATTTACCAAAAAGTCGAACTGTCGGAGCAATTTCTCCTCCAGATACTCGATCCTAAAACGGGACTCGTCCCCAATCATGGCGCAAATGACAGCACCATTGTTCTTCCGCTGAACGATGCCGATCCCAATGATTTTCGCCCGGTTATTCAGTCAGCCCATTATCTCGTCAGGAGAGAACGCTTATTTACTGAAGTTGATGAGGATATATTCTGGTTGTTTGGATCGGAGGCCCTCGAGAGTTCGCTGTGCTCGGACGACTTGCACCAAAAACGGTTTTCGGCAGCGGTTGGAGGTTACTATACCTTGCGCGGCGAGGATAGCTGGTTGATGACTCGCTGCGCTGAATATCGCGCCAGACCCCATCACGCAGATCAATTGCATGTTGATTTCTGGTGGCGCGGCATCAATATTGGTTGCGATGCTGGAACTTATCTTTATAATGGTGCTCCCCCATGGCGCAACGGTCTTGCGACCACAGCCGTCCATAATACGGTGACTGTCGATGATCAAGATCAGATGACTCCCTACGGGCGTTTTCTCTGGCTCGATTGGTCTCGAGGCCAGGTACATCACCATACTGACACGTATTGGGAAGGCTCTCACGATGGTTACACGCGGTTGAAATACCCCGTATCTCATCGTCGAGGCATAATGCGTTTGAGAGATATTTGGATTGTTGCCGACGAACTGACAAGCGCAGGTTCTCATAGCTATTGTTTGAATTGGTTGGTTCCTCACATGTCATTCCAGATCGATAACGACCTAATCACACTACAGACACACGAAGGGCAGTTTTTCATCCGGTGTATGCCAAGCAAGATCGTCTGCAAAACCGCAGATAGCGCGAGTGTTCAAGGTTGGCGTTCGCCCTACTACGGAAAAAAAGAACCAGCCTTATCCTTCAGTATGACTTCACACAACGAAAAGCGTGTTGTCTTCTGGACGATACTGGGGCCGCGCCCCGCTGCTAGTGTACTACGCGGGGACGGCAGCTTGCTGGTTGATGGCAATCAGCTTAACCTGGGACACGATTGTCTCATCGAATGCGACGTGCTATGAAACACATTCTGTTGGTGCATCAGGCTTTTGTATCACCGCGACAGGCTGGCGGAACGCGCCATTATGAATTTGCCCGGTTGCTTGTGCCGGATGGTCAGTATCGTTTCACCATCATCGCCAGCACTGTGAGTTATCTCACCGGGCAACCGACACAGCCAAACGACGACAGCGATCTAGAATCAGGCATCGAAGTGTTGCGAGCCTATACACCGCATGTTGGCCATCGTAATTTCGTGTGGCGTGTGATCGCCTTTTTCGGCTTCATGATCGCGTCCGCTTGGACTGCCCGCAAAGTGCATAATGTCGATCTGGTTATGGGTACTTCACCACCCATCTTTCAGGCATTTTCGGCTTGGTTCATTGCCTTTACGCGGCGTAAACCTTTCCTGCTGGAGGTACGGGATCTGTGGCCGGAGTTTGCAATCGATATGGGGGTTTTGAAAAACCCGATTCTGATCCGCTTATCGCGCTGGCTGGAACAATTTTTGTACAGTCACGCCGACCACATTCTCGTCAATTCACCGGCCTATAGAGACTATCTGTGTAATCGCGGTATTCCAGCGGATAAGGTCACGTTGGTTCCCAACGGCGTCGATCCGGGGATGTTTGATCCCCATGCTGATGGTCAGTTGATGCGTCAGGGATTGGGGTTGGATCAACAGTTTGTAGTGACTTATGCAGGTGCGCTTGGCAAGGCTAACGACCTGGAAACGATTTTGCGGACGGCTCAGCGCCTGCGTGAATACCCGGACATCCATTTTTTAATCGCCGGAGATGGCAACGAGCGTGCAAACCTGGAAACCACGGCACACGAATACGACCTGAAGAACTTAACTTTCGTTGGTGCGTTGCCCAAAACCGATATGCCGGAACTGCTGGCGGCCTCCGACGTGTGCGTCGCGACACTTATGAACATTCCCATGTTCCGAACAACGTACCCGAACAAAGTGTTTGATTATATGGCTGCTGGAAGACCTACCATTCTTGCTATCGACGGAGTAATTCGAACTGTTTTAGAAGCTGCTAGCGGTGGTATTTTTGTGATGCCGGGCGATGATAGAGCGCTTGCAGATGCTGTCATGCTATTGTATGACGATAGGCCTCGCGCGAAACAAATGGGACAATCCGCGCGCGCCTACGTCGAACTGCATTTTAACCGACGGAAGCATGTCCAGGACTTCGCCCAACTGCTTGAGAGCGTGATAGCCGAAGGACTGCCGGGTGTATCGAAAAACCATTAAGCGGACAATAGACCTGCTGCTCAGCCTGATCGCCTTGGTTGTTCTTCTCCCGCTGCTGATTATTTTGCTGATTCTGATTGTTTTAGAACTGGGTCGTCCGGTTTTATTTCAGCAGACCCGCCCCGGTCTACATGGACACCGATTCACTATCTATAAATTTCGCACGATGACTGATGCATGTGGCACTAACGGAAATCTCTTGCCCGATGCAATGCGGCTGACATCGTTAGGGCGTTTCCTGCGCTCAACTAGCCTCGACGAACTACCCGAATTGTTTAATGTCTTGAAAGGGGAAATGAGTCTCGTTGGACCCCGTCCCTTACTGATGCAGTACCTTGACCGTTACACACCGGAGCAGGCGCGCCGCCACGAAGTCAAACCCGGCATTACGGGTTGGGCACAGATCAATGGACGTAATGCCATCACTTGGGAAGAAAAATTCGCGCTCGACGTATGGTATGTGGATCACTACTCGCTTTGGCTAGATCTAAAGATCATAGTGCTCACGGCCTGGAGAGTTCTGCGGCGTGACGGAATCAACCAGCAAGGTCAGGCAACAATGTCCGAATTTATGGGGTAATGTCCAATTACGGAGGGTAGCTATGAAGCAAATTGCTATTTATGGCGCGGGTGGTTTTACACGTGAAGTAGCTTGGCTTGTGCAATCCTGCAATGTGACCTCAGAAAACATTTATGAAGTGGTATGTTTTATTGATGATGATGAAAAAAAACAAGGGTCCCATTTTAATAATATACCCGTATTTGACCTTAATGAGGCTTATACACGGTTCCCTAACGCTTTGGTTGTTAGTGGTATCGGTTCACCTCATATGCGTGAAAAAGTGATGACGAAAACTAATAAAGCTGGTTTTCAGTTTGCGACAATTATTCACCCCGATGTTATCTATTCTAAAGAGTGGAATGACATTGGAGAAGGTAGTGTAATTTGCGCTGGCAATATTCTCACAGTAAATATCACTTTGGGACGGCACGTTCAAATTAATCTTGATTGCACAATTGGACATGATGCCATCCTTGATGATTATACAACGCTTGCGCCCGGTGTTCATGTATCAGGATGGGTCCATTTCGGCAAAAGAGTTTACGTTGGTACTGGAGCAAATATCATCAACGGCACAGAGACCAACCCATTAGTAATTGCAGACAATGTCGTAATTGGCGCAGGCGCATGTGTGACAAAATCTGTGATAGAATCAGGGGTCACTGTCGTCGGTGTTCCAGCGAAAGTAATTAACCGCTCACGTTACGCAGATAAACGAACCGGACGCAGTTGACGCAGTTGGTCAAAAGCCGAATGCAGAGCGACCAGGTACAAGCG
>JBBSPQ010000365.1:0-3769 GCA_038258585.1 Pseudomonadales bacterium | reverse complement strand
ATCGGCGGCTTTTCGACCCACGACGCTAGTCTGGCGTACTTCGACAGCCATCTGATCAACAGCATTGCCATTGTTTTCATGTTTCTCGCCGGGATCAATTTCGCCCTGCACTTTGCGGCTTGGCGCTCACAGAGCATTAACCAGTATTGGCGCGACCCGGAACTCAAGTTTTATGTCGCCATTCTCGTGGTGCTGTCGACGGTGACAGTGGGGGTTCTCTACTTCTCTCATACCTATGGGCCCACAGATTCCTTGTTTCACGGCGTTTTCCAGACCGTTTCCATTGCGACGACGACTGGTTTTACCACAGCAAATTTCAGCGCTTGGCCGTCGGTGCTTCCTTTTCTGTTGATCTACGCCTCGATTATAGGAGCTTGTGCCGGTTCTACTGGCGGCGGCATGAAGGTCATTCGAATCCTACTGATTTTCAAGCAGGGCTTGCGCGAAGTGCAAAGACTGATTCACCCGAACTCGGTCATCCCTGTGAAACTCGGCAGGACGCTGGTGCCCGACAGAATCATCGAATCGGTCTGGGGATTCTTTGCTGTATACGTGATGGTGTTTCTGGCGCTGCTACTCGCCTTACTGGCGACAGGCCTGGATGTCGTTACCGCATTCAGTGCGGTCGGGGCCAGTATCAATAATTTGGGGCCTGGCCTTGAAGGAGTATCGCAAAACTACAGCCAGCTTTCGGGCGCTGCAAAGTGGATACTGTGTGCGGCTATGCTGTTGGGGCGTCTGGAAATCTTCACGCTGCTGGTGTTATTCCTGCCTATGTTCTGGCGTCGCTAGAAACAAGGAGACTACGGGGAGTTGTTCAGAGGTTCTCTACCGATAAATCGGATTCTTTGAACCATCGGGCAATCGATTGAAGCGTTTATATTCCCACTGATACTGCGTGGGCACTTGCCGAACACAATCTTCCACGAGCTGATTCAAGGCAATGGCTGCTGTCACCGAATCTGTACTTGCTACTCCGGGGAGCGCACGTCCGAAAACAATTTCAAAACCTGCATTCGCCGGCAGACGTTTGGCAAAAACTGAAACGATCGTTGCCCCGGTTCTTGCTGCCAGTTTTGACACCAGAGTAATGGTCAGGGCATTCACACCAAAGAAGGGTGCGAAAACTCCGCCGTCCATTTTTGGCTCCTGATCAGGCAATATCCCTAGAATCTCGCCTCTCTTCAGCGCCTGAACTGCCATCATCACACCCTTTCTGTTGGTCGGTGCGAGCGCGCCTCCCATACGAGATCGAGACTCTCTGACAAACCTATCGAACGCTTCTGCTTTCTGAGGCTTGTACATAAAAGTTATCGGGCCAAGTGTCGCAAGATAGGTTCCGCATATCTCCCAGTTGCCCAGATGGGGCGCAACTATGATGACGCCCTTGTTCAACGCCAGAGCTTCCGACATCGCCTGGTGACCACTGATGCTCACGATACGGGACAGAATTTTCGCGGCAGGGGCGCGCCAGGCGAAACCCAATTCAACGGCAGTAGTTGCAGTCTCAATCAGGCTTGCCTTTACCATGTGTTGACGATCAGGAAGGGTGAGTTCTGGAAAGCACAATGACAGATTTGCAGTGGTAATTTTCCGAGACTCTGTTGGTAGCCACGCCATCAGCGTGCCAATCAAATTCGCCAGCATCCGGGCGACTGACGATGGCAACCAGGAGCAAAATAGCAGCACCGCCTTAATCAACAGAATTTTTAGGGTTTGGATACGAGGGCTCCTGATCGTCTACCGTGACCGAATTCTACAGGAGCCCGTGAAGGGTCGCAAAACCTGTGGACAGACTGCCAGCAATGTCCGCAAGTATAGATATTGACTGGCGAATCAAGGATAATTGCCCACTTTTAAAAATCGCCTAATGGAGCTTTTCTTGTCCGCCTTAGCATCGCCGCCTGACCTCAGAACATTTCAGGGTTTAATTCTCGCACTGCAGCAATTCTGGGCCAGTAAAGGTTGCGTCCTCATGCAACCTCTCGATATGGAAGTAGGAGCGGGAACTTTTCATCCGGCGACCTTTCTGCGCGCTATCGGCCCCGAAAGCTGGAATACCGCTTACGTGCAGCCAAGCCGTCGACCCACCGACGGCCGCTACGGCGAGAATCCGAATCGACTGCAGCATTACTATCAGTTCCAAGTGATTCTTAAACCGTCGCCGCCCGATATTCAAGAATTGTATCTGGAGTCGTTGGCCCACTTGGGAATCGACACCCGCATTCACGATATTCGTTTCGTGGAAGACAACTGGGAATCTCCAACACTGGGCGCCTGGGGCTTGGGTTGGGAGGTATGGCTCAACGGGATGGAAGTGACTCAGTTTACCTATTTCCAGCAGGTAGGCGGTCTCGAGTGTCATCCGGTCAGTGGCGAAATCACCTACGGCATCGAGCGCATCGCCATGTATCTGCAAGGCGTCGACAGCATTTACGATATCGTCTGGACCGACGGGCCAAACGGTGTGGTGACCTACGGCGATGTGTTCCGCCAGAATGAAGTTGAAATGTCGGCCTACAACTTTGAGCATGCGAACGTCGATACGCTGTTCAGAAACTTCACGGATTGCGAACAGCAGTGTCAGTTTCTGATTGAGAAGGGGCTGGCTTTGCCTGCCTATGAACAGGTGCTGAAGGCATCCCATTACTTCAATCTGTTGGACGCTCGACATGCCATTTCGGTGACAGAACGCCAGCGCTTTATTCTGCGGGTTCGAGCCTTGTCGCGATCCGTGGCAGAGGCGTACTACGAAAGCCGCAAAGCACTGGGCTTTCCATTAGCCCCCGCAGAGTTGCGCAACCAGTATCTGGCAAAGTAAGGCTTCAAACGCTTGTTCTTCAAACTCACACACAGTGACAAGATATTTGCAGGGAATCATGGCAGCACAAGACTTTTTGGTAGAAATAGGCACGGGAGAACTTCCTCCCAAAGCATTGAGGCTCCTGTCAGAGGCCTTTACGGCAGGGATCAAAGCAGGTCTTAGCAGCGCGGGTCTTCAGTTCGAGGACATCGCGTCTTTTGCTACGCCACGCCGTCTAGCGGTAAAAGTCAGTAGTCTGCAGGAACGGCAGGAAGATAAATCCACCGAGAAATTTGGCCCTGCTGTCGCCGCCGCCTTCGACAAGGATGGTAATCCCAGCCCTGCCGCAACCGGGTTTGCACGATCCTGTGGCGTCCCGCTCGAAGAGCTGGAACACGTCGAGAAAGATGGCGCGGTAAAACTGGTCTACCGCTCCGTTTCCAAAGGAAGCGACACGCGCCTGTTACTCGCTGACATTGTCACGCGCTCTCTGGCCGCTCTGCCCATTCCAAAGAAAATGCGCTGGGGCAGCAGCCGCGAAGAATTCGTCCGTCCGGTTCATTGGGTCGTGATGATTTACGGCGCCGAGATTATTCCCGCGACTATTCTCGGCATCAATTCCGGCAATCAGTCACGTGGCCATCGCTTCCTTCACAATGAGCCGATCACCATTCAAAATGCCGAATCTTATGAATCTGCTCTGGCGGCAGCCAATGTGGTTGTCGACTACGACCAGCGCAAGGCTACCATTCGTCAGCTGGTCACGGCGGAAGGCGAGAAACTGAATGCACGCGTCGTGATCGAAGAAGACCTTCTTGACGAAGTGACCAGCCTAGTCGAGTGGCCAGTGGCGCTCACTGGCAAGTTCGATGAGCACTTCCTATCTGTGCCAAGAGAGGCGCTGGTGTCTTCTATGAAGTCACATCAGAAGTGCTTTTACGTACTCGACAAAGACAATCAACTTCT
>JBBSPQ010000364.1:0-3772 GCA_038258585.1 Pseudomonadales bacterium | reverse complement strand
TGGCGGGCGCCCAACCCCCCGAGGCACTGCGTCAGGCGATTCTTGAGTCGACCGGCAGGAGTTAAAGACCACCGCTGGCGCATCACTGAACGACTCAAAGAAGCCCTAGGCCTAATGGATATCCGGGGAATAGACTACTTTTCTGCAACCCTGCATCGACCATATGCGAAAAGTGTTCTGACAAAAGTTCGAGTTAACGATATCCAAGTCAAATTACCGACACAGAGTAGCCTGAATCGAAATGTCCCACACTTCTCCTTGGCTAGTAAAAACTCCTGGAACAGCACCCGTTTGCGGTGCTCGCCAAAGGTGATTCGCACTTGACTAGCTGTAAATAGAAACGCCTTAAAAAAGCGGTGGCAGAGGAGCGCTTCAAATGGCCGGGGCGACCAAGGCCTTGTTCCCCAAGGTGAAAGAAAAGCTGTATTTCATTCCGGTCCAGCTTAAAGTGCTGGAATATTGACAGACAAAGGTCGTGTTCGAACAGGCAGGTGAAGAACCCATAGTGGCTGCGCCTCGTCTAGTTCACCCCTTGGGCAAGTGCACCGTCTCCACCTCACTGCTGGCCTACCTGAACATCTTAAAATACGCCGATGGCCTGCAGGAAAGGATGCTCAAACGGCTGGAGCTTCCTGCAAGCCGATGGCTATGCCGGTTACGGTCAGGTGTGGCGTGACAACGACCTCTCCCGTATTGGCTGCTGGGATCATGCGCGCCGTAAGTTTGCGGAAGCATCCAACGCCGCCAAACCTCACATTTCATGATTGGCAACAGGCCCAGATACTCTTATGTGCGCCAACGTACATACACGTCGAAAAGGAATATCTACAGTCCTTACATGACAATATTTAGTGCACTAAGTCATGTATAATTTTTTCCTACTATGTGCCACTCTCTCTGCTGAACGGGGCCTAGCTAGCTGCCCACATTTCAGCGCGAAGCTATGTGTTTAGATTGTCAGCGAAGATGTAGACAAGGCGCGCAGCCGTGCCAAGGACCTAAAGTTTGAGGAACCCTGAGACTGGGAGTACGTGATGATTCTACAAGACGTTTTGGCGCTACCCCGAGGTAGTGAATCTCTCTTCACTCATGGGTCACAAGGCAAAGTCAGACAAGCTGGGCGAATAATCGTAATCGCGTCGTCGTTAGCAATTGCCTCAGCTGTTGTGTACGCAACAGGTGGAACCGGGTATGCATATCCCTATTTAATGCTCCTACCTATCCTACTGGCCGCTGCATGGCACGGATTGTTCGCATCAATCTTTTTTGCCACGGTTGGTGGGTTGCTACTTGGTCCTTATATGCCCCTGGACGTAGCGCAAGGAACCTCACAGTCAACCGATAATTGGTTGGCTCGAATTGGTTTTTTCATACTGATAGGTGTGTTTGCCAGCTGGCTCTTTCAGAGTCTCCAGAATGCCAATCGTCGGCATTTGCAGGTTTTGAAAACGGATAGTGCGACGGGTCTCAGAAACCAGGCAGCGTTCGACGAGGATCTCAGAAAGGTTTTGGCGCCGGTGCGTAAAGATAATTTGCGCGGTAGCTTCGTTGCGGTCGTGCTGGTTCGGATGCAGGATCTTTGGGAGATCCTGGAGGCAATGGGGACGGATACCTCTGAACTGGTTGTCGCCGAGCTAGCTGCCAGCATTAGTGCCAACATAGATGCGAACCATCAGGTATACCGTTTTAGTACGTCTGAACTCGCCATTCTGTTCTTCGCCAACACCCAGGAGGAAGTTGCGTCTATTTCCAAAGCAACCGGAGAGATTGGGGAAGAAGAGGCGCTTGTAAACGGGGTTCCGCTGCGAGTTCAATTGGTAACGGGCAGTTATCTGGTGGAACGTGATGTACGGGAATCGGAAACGGTGATCAATCGGGCGAGAACCGCCCTGTTTGCCGCTATTGATTCAAGCGTTTTCTACAAGCCCTACAGCCCGGTTTTTGATCAAAGAACATCAGAGCGCGTGAAGCTGATTTCAAGAGTCCGGGATGGCCTCAAAAAGAACGAGTTTGAACTGTTTTATCAGCCGAAAATCTCATTGGACACTGGGTGTCCCGTAGGCGCTGAAGGCTTGCTGCGCTGGTTTAGCCCTGATGGCAGCATGATTATGCCTGGCCTCTTCATGCCCAAGCTGGAAAGAACAAGCTTGATTGACCCCGTTACACGTTTTGTTATTGCAAGAGCTTGCGAGGATATCAAACGTCATAATCTAACAGCGGTAAGCGTGAATTTTGCGGTCAAAAATCTGATGGATGAAGGGTTGATCCGCGAACTTGGAAGCATGGTTGCGTCATACGACGTAAATCCTGCGTCAATCGAAATTGAAATCACCGAAGGGGCATTAATCCAGGAGCCAGCGCAAGCCAAAGCAGCCGTAGAGAGCCTTAGAAATCAGGGTTTTAATGTGAGCCTGGATGACTTTGGAACCGGCTATTCTTCGTTTCAGTATTTATCCCACTTGCCACTATCCGGTCTCAAAATTGATCAAGCCTTCGTCACCCACCTGGAGAGCAGTCCAGATGCGCGAACCGTTATGAAATCAATGATCAACATGGCTCACGCCCTCCGGCTGGAAGTCACTGTTGAGGGCATAGAAACGGATGCACAGCATCAAATAGTGGGCGATCTGGGTGCTGATCTTGTCCAAGGATTTCTTTTTTCCAAACCTTTGCCACTTACTCAATATTTGACGTGGGGGGCCGGGCGGTCGTTGGGTACTACACCGCGGATTTGAATGCAGCCAGTTGAACAGAATGTCTAGTCGATTACCGCTTCTCCCACCACCGTTATGGCGGACAATCGGGCGTGAATCAGACCATACCTAAACCAAGGATGACTCCAACGATGCCGAACATCGAAATGAAGTTCCGGCGCCAGACCCAAATTGTGGTGCTGATTGTCAGTCTTTTCATCACTGCCATGCTGGCCACGGGCGCTAGTGTGGCCGTAGTGCAACTTCAGTCGGCCGTGACCGGGTTCATTAACGGAGAAAGCGTCTGGTCCGGGGCCCAACTTCAGGCCGTACAGCACCTGGACCGTTTTGTCCGGGATGGCAACCCCGAGGATCTGACACAAGCCCGGGAGTGGCTTACCATCCCCCTGGGTGATCTGCAGGCCCGCAAGGCCATCCTCGGACCGGAATTGAACTGGGAACAGGCGCGGGCCGGTTTTATTCAGGGCGAGAATCATCCCGACGACATTACCCGCATGATTCTGCTACTGCGCCATTTTTCAGAACTGGAGATGGTGCAGCAGGCAATTCAGGCCTGGCGGGAATCCGATGGCGATTTGCTGAAGCTGCAGTCTATCGTGGAGCAACTGCAGCAGACCATACCACTGGGGGATATCGCCCCGGAAGAACTGCAATCCCTGCAGGAGCGCATCCGGCTCCTGGACCTGGCGTTGAATACCCATGCCTGGGATTTTCGGGTCGCCATGGCGGAAGCCGCGCGCTGGACCAGCCGGGCGCTCTCCGCCACCAGCGCCATTTTGGTGGCCCTGATGGCACTGGTGGCCTGGTTTCTGGCATCAAGGCTGGTCGTCGTGCTAAAACGGTCCGAACAGAAATTCCGCTCAATATTCGAACAATCGGCTATTGGCATCGTACATATTGATCGCAGCGGCCGGATTGTCGACAGCAATCGCGCAACCTGCGCCATTCTTGGTTACCGTTATCGGGACCTTGTTCAGAAACCCTATCGCGATCTCATCCCTCCTGAGGACAGGGTCCTGGGGCGACAGCAACGGTCGGATATCACCGCCGGTAAACTC
>JBBSPQ010000363.1:0-3777 GCA_038258585.1 Pseudomonadales bacterium | reverse complement strand
TTATCTGGGCCTATCCAAATGGCGATCTGCGGTACTTTCTAGACACAACGCGCGACGATGCACTTACTGCAGACGAGTATACGGCCGAATTCGCTAAGGGAATCATCAGCTACCAGTCTGCCAGCGGTGTCTACTTCGGATCATTCGAAGGTGAAAAGGTTTCACTCTCCACGGACTGTGGCGACGCAAACGGGGGTAATCCCGATCTTGACAACATTAATGAGTTGTTTGCGCTTGCTGAGCAACAATACCCCGACTTATTTCCTGTCGGTCCACATACCTACAATAAACAGAATGATGGCTATGTATATCGCTATTACTATGCGACGGGCATTTTCGTTGGCGTGAAGAACGGAGTGGTCTATCTCAATGGTGGCCAATTTGGCACTTCTGCCCAACCGGTGGCATTTGGAACTCTATCGTCGGCTCTCGCGCAACTGAACGAGACAATCCCACCTCCAACTGTTCCCACGTCACAGATGGGAACCTACGCAGTGACATTTTCGGATGTGACTTCATACTCCCCATTTACCGAAGGCACCTCTGCAAATGTGGTGATTACTGCAGCGGGCGGGCTTTGCATGAATGGGGTTGAGCTTGCGTCAGGCCCATCAAAGTCGACCAGTCCTGGTTTTGTCGTCTGGGAAAATGCGAATGTGGGTTTGAACTTGAGTCTGGATTTGAATGACGTTTCGACGACGGATCTGAGCTTGCAAGTCAGTTCCTTGAATGGGCTGTCGTACGCAACTCTTGAAGGCAGCAAGACCAGTCTGGCAAGCGCGTGCGGTGCTATTGATATTGCCAGTGCAAATCAGCTATTTAGTTTGGCTGAACAGTATTATCCAGATCTTTTCCCTGCCAGCGCGCTGTCTTTTAATCAGATCAGTGGAAATACAGTTACGCGTTATTATGCAGCGACGGGAATTTCTATTTCGATTGACGGTGGATCAGTTAATGTTAAAGGCGGTCAGTTTGGAGCTGGGCAAACAGTCGGTACGGTGAGTCAATTGATTGATGAGATCGTTACTGCCAATACGCCACTGCCTGAGACTCCTCCGACTCCTCCAACTTATATCTATGACATGTTTGTCGAAGGTACATCGCGAACTCAGTTCGGCAATCTCGCTATCGTCAATGGGCAATATGAGTCCAGAAAATATGCAATCGCACGTCCCGACAGTGCAAACATTGCCGCTCTCAAAGCAGTTGTCGCTCTGGCAATTTCTGATGCGGTAACCAAGGTTGATTCTTCTACGGTGAGTGTGTTTTCCGATACGCCAGAGGCCTTGATACTCACGGCAACTGTCTCCAGCGACTCTATCACTGGCGTTGACAAGGATTTTCAACTGGTCATTACGATTCAACGTCGTCTATAGGCTGCACGACAGCATCTGCAATCGCTCCAGATAGTGCTGCTGTCGCTCTTTCGCCTCTTGTGCTTCCCGCAGGGCTATTGGCAAAAAATAGACTGATGTTAGTGGAGGTAGATGTGCCAGTTGCCATAGATCGGCTTGAATCACACTTGCAATGCGAGGGTAACCGCCAGTGGTTTGCGCGTCGTTAGCCAACACAATTGGTTGACCATCCGGGGGCACTTGCACGTCTCCGGGCAACACCCCCGCAGACAGCAGATTAGTCTCCTCCGCATATTGAAGCGCGTTGCCTTTGAGTCTCAATCCCATACGATTGCTGTGATGACTGATGCCCCAAGGTTGAGAAAAGAACCGCTGCCTGGAGTCTTGAGTGAAGAGGTCATAGTCCGGTCCTGGTAGCACTCTGAGGACATGAGAGGGTGACTGGGAGCGTATACCTTTTTTCTGGATTGCCTGTTCCGATCTGCAAGGGCGAGTGGTCAAATGGTCGCCACTTTGAAGTGCTCTCCCCTCGAATCCGCCAAAACCACCTGTGATATCCGTGCTGCGTGAACCAAGTACAATCGGCACGTCGATTCCTCCGCCAACGGCAAGATAGCATCTGGCGCCCGGTACAGAAGGGCGGCTCAACGTCAGCGTGTCGCCAGCGTTCATTGTGTAGCCATAGCCGGGTGCCAGGGTTTCAGCCGCCCCGGTGCTTTCGCTTCTGGTGGTTGAAAAGTCGACACCGGTCAATGCAATGGTGGCGGGTTCGATGAAACGCAAAACTAGTGGTCCGACACTGACTTCAAAAACGGCAGCATCAGGTTCGTTGCCAAGCAGAATGTTGGCCTGTTGCATGGCAATGGAGTCCAATGCCCCCGCCTGACTTACTCCCAAGTGCCGCAAACCGTAGCGGCCCAGATCCTGAATGGTTGTCAGGGCGCCGCAGCGTATCACTTCAATCATGATGAATGCTCCACCGAAACGAACCGCACAGTGTCTCCAGGCATGAGCAGTGACGGTTGCGAACGAGTCGGGTCAAACAGCTGTAGCGATGTTGTGCCGATAATCTGCCATCCGCCCGGCGAGGCCGAAGGGTAGATGCCGGTTTGGGCGCCACCAATGGCCACCGAACCGCCGGGGATGCTGGTTCGCGGTGTGATTTTACGCGGCATGTAAAGTGCGGGATCGAGTCCACCCAGATAGGCGAAACCGGGTTGAAAACCAAGACAATAAACGCGGTAGATACCAGCACTGTGTTGAGTGATTAGTTCATCACAAGTCATATTGCAGTGACGTGCCACGTCTTCCAGATCTGGTCCTGCCTTACCGCCGTAGCTCACGGGGATATCGACGTTGCGCCCAGTGGGTAGCACATCAGAAGTTTTCTGACAAAGACCGAGCACCTCCGTAATGACAACTCGCTCCGTGGTGGCGAATTGCAGAAGCAGGTTTCCCATACCCGGAACTATTTCCTCAAGACCCAGTGCGTGGCGCTGTGTTTCCAGTAACTGCACCAGTTGCCAAAGACGCGTTTGTACAGAGATTGAAGGTGCGCGCTCACCCGGTACCGTAAATGTAAATTGCAGTGCATTCTCACCGACACGAGAAACGCGGGGAGTGGTGAAAGGAGAGCCAGTTGGCGGTTCATTATTGGTCATGGCTGTTAATCTATAGCAGCAGTTCAGGGATTGCTACTTGGTAGATGAGAGCTTGTTCGCATATATTCAGCCTCGGTTCATAGAAACCGAGTACATAATGGCAGGGACTTTAGAAATTGAAGGATTGGGCGAAGCCATAAGTCGCATTACCAGAGCATGGCATTGGATATGACTTCCTACAAATAGTCACCACAAATGGTCTTCACAAATGGAGTACAGCAATGAATACGATAAAGACACTGAAATTTGCCTGCGCGGTGGCGCTTTGTGCTTTTGCGGCTGCTACTCACGCACAGGATATCAACCTGTTGCCGGAAGGACAGACGCTGATTACCTTATCGGTGACTGAGCGGATCAAGGTGGACCAGGACACACTCATCGCCACGCTGCGTATCGAGCGCGAGAACCGCAGTTCCGAGACTTTGCAGCGGGAGATCAATACTGCCATGGCTGATGCGCTGAAGAAGAGCGATGACCTGTCTGGCGTGAAGGTATCGACTGGGCACTATTCGGTCTATCAGTACAGCAACGAGCCTCAGGGTGGACGCGTAGAGAACCAGTGGCGGGGGTCGCAGTCCATTACATTGGAAGGAATGGATGCGCAGCAGATACTGGATCTGGCCGGTGAGATTCAGGAAATGGGTTTTGTAATGAATCAGCTCAGCTACACCTTGAGCACAGAGAAGGCCGATGAGGTGCGTGATGGCCTGATGGAGAGCGCAATCAAACGCGCGCAGGCGAATGCAGAGCGCATAGCGTCG
>JBBSPQ010000362.1:0-3780 GCA_038258585.1 Pseudomonadales bacterium | reverse complement strand
TTATTAGTAGCTTAGAACAAGCTCCTTAGGTTCGGCCTTAATTAACTCACGTCACCCCTTAAAAAAAACACTTTTAAGTGGAGTCGGCCTAATTTTCGCCATTCTTGCACCAAGGAGAAAACGTCAAAAATGACGGTTTATTGACTATTTATCGCAAGCTTGCGCAACGAGTTTCTCAGCAGCAAGAACAATGCCAGAATCAGTACACCCATCGAAGGATAAAAACTGATAGGAACAGTTCAGAACGACACTCTTCCAGCATGGCTGCAGATGTTCGTTGCTAACCAAGCGTACGCAACACTCTTCTCACCACCAGAAAGGATGCCAGGATAAGGACAACAGTCAGCTGAAAAAACAGGTTTGAAGCGTCTGGGGTCGCATCTGCAATACCCGCCTTAGAGAAGATAAAACTGTTTAAAGTCAAAGGGATATTCTGAATTAACGGGGCAATGAACCAAAGGCAGATGAGTCCCAAAACAAGCCCACCAATTCTAAGGGCTGTTCGTAATTTATGATGTGCTTCGATGTCCGCCATAACTCTGTTTTTGAACTCAAAATCAGGCAAATCGTCGGAAGCAACACAAAAAAGAGCCTGTAGATCTTCATTGTCATCATTGATCATTTGCGCTCTCCTTCGGTTTTCATTCGGTCTTGCGGTTGAGAAATTGACGCGGGAGTATGAGTCGCGGGGGCATAGGCAGACAAAAGCTCCCGCAGTTTGCCAGTGCCGCGCAAAAGATGGGATTTAACGGTCCCCAGAGGCATGCCTGAGACCTCAGCAATCATGCCATGGGACATGCCTTCGTTGCATGAAAGCACAATACATAAACGGACTTGAGGAGGCAATTGGGCCAGCGCGTCATCAAGATCGATTGCCGCATCAGGTCGCTCCTTTTGCGCTAAGAGTTCCGCCACATCAATGTCTGCTTGTTGCAGAGAGAGCGGATCACGGCGCCGAAGATGTTGTAGCCAAACGTTGACAGCCAGAGTCTTGAGCCAGCCGCCAAATGCAGCAGTGGACCGCAACTCCCGCAGAGACCGCCACGCTTGCAGAAACGTCTGCTGAGCCAGATCGTCTGCGAGTTCCTTATCGCGGCACAGGCGGCGGAAAAGATTTCGCAGCCAGGATTGGCGCCGACTTACCAGTTCCCCAAACGCGTCGCGGTCGCCTGTTTTAGCCAAGGCGACCACTACGGATTCAGCGGCAGAAGAAAGGTTCACGTCAGTGTTCTTCCGGAAACGTACATTGGCTCAGTATTGTTTTGGTTTTTCTTGTGCCGCATACCAACGTGCCGTCATGACACTGGCGACCAGCAGACCAATGCCGATACACACAATCAATGCGCCAATTCCCAGAAGCACCGCGGCAGGCCGCCCGCCAAGGAACTGACCCATGATCGCTAGACCCGGGCCCACAGCGAGTGTCACGGTACCACCAATTCTCAGCCCAACGTCGGTGCGTACTGTGTCGGATTCGGTCAGCACCTGATCCAGCACTGACTGATCAATCGACTTACCGCTTTCCAGCAGACGTCGCAGAGTTTCATGACGCATCTCTTTTTCGCGAATCGAATACCAGAGACCACCCAACGATACCGCAGCAATAAATCCCCAGAATGCCAATGCGGACAACCCAGCTCCCAAACCTTCCATACGCTTCTCCTCTACTTGTAACCGTTTTGATAATTGGAACAGGGTGAGCGGATGGCTTTGTGAAAAAATGGCGGCAAGCCATTGGCAAAGCTATCCGTGCATATTGTTTTCTTTTAAAATTGCTTTCTAATTATTGACGCTGAGCGGTTGTCGGTAGTGTCTGTACCCAAAGTAACTCAGTGCCAAAATCAACAAAATTAGGCCAAGCATCCCTGGTAGATACATGCTCACTATGACTGCGGCTGAATCTAAGACATCCGGATAACCCGTTTGCCACAGTACCCATTGAGAGCCAATGTTTGTCGCTAGAGATAGATGCCCTGTTTCCACCACTATAATTGCATCTCCATTATCAGGGTTGATTCTAGCGGTACTGTTGATGGCAGGATCATTCCCGCCATCATGTCCAAAGATGAAATCATTATTACTAGTGGGTGCATACAATATTGCCCCCAAACCCCATATATCAAAACCCGATGTCCGCCCATGAGGTTCCCGCATACTCTCCAGAGTCCCACGATTAAGAATGTTATTAGTATTTAGCTGTGGCAACTGCGCAAAAACAAACTTGGCCAGGTCTGCGCTAGATGTGGAAAATCCAGTTGCAGCGATTGATGCGTATTGATAAACAGGGGCGGCATCTCCATTGCGATCATATGAGCCAGCGTTATTCTCTATGTTCGCGATATAGCCATAACTGGACCGAGACATGTTGAGAGGATTGAAGAATGCGTCGTTCATATATTCTTGAAAGGTCATGCCAGACACTTCCTCAATTAGTAACTGCAATATCAGGTAACCACCACCTGAATAGTGCCATTCCGTACCAGGTTGTACGTTAATGCTAATTTCGACCTTTCGGCCAGTCGATGTTCGTGGATTAGTCAGAGATTCCTCTAAGGTGGGTATTAACTCGTTTGATTCGTAATCCCCAAATCCCAAACCGTCGGTTAGTCCAGCAGTGTGGCTGAGTAAACGTCGAGTTGTGACTTCATCGTTGTCAAATTCGCTTGGCGGGAGTTCCCATCTGGTGAGGTATGTTGAGATTGGTAGGTCGAGATCAATCTTATGCTCCTGAACAAGCTTCATAACCGCATTGGCAGTCAACCACTTGCTCATTGATGCTGTTGAGAACACTGTATCCTCGTCTATAGAGTCTTTTGAGCTCGAATAAAATTCTTTCGCTACTCTTCCGTTCTCGATTAGTAAAAAAGCAGCGTTTCCTCTATTTTCTTCGACAACTATTTCTGTGGCTTTACGAAAAAATTCATCAATGTTTCCTGCGGAAGCAATAGGACTCATCCACCACCCGTAGAAGGCGGTGGTAAAAACGAATGCAATCCACAAAGCCATAAGCAGTAATGTGCCGATCGCTAATTTGAAGTAGTACATACAGAATCTCGCATTTATGTTGCGCATAACAGATGACTAAAAGTGAAATCCTATTAACAAAGATGCACAGAATCTGGAATTGGATGCAGATGGGTAAAAAAATTTATAAAGCGCTGACCACGCCAAAACGACAATATTGGGTCAGCCTTTATTCAGCAATATGGCTGGATTCAGGTGCTGCAGCAAATGGATCGCCTTTACCGGAAGCAAAGCGACTGATTACCGGATTGGCATACATCTGTAGAAGGTAGGGCCGAGTTGCCGGGTCTGCGTTTGCAAGTCGCTCTTCTAAGCGGATTGTACTGTCAGCATTTTGAATCGACAGCACCGCAGCTGCGATATCAACTGGCAGATCAAGTGGTGGCACCAGTTCCGGGCTAGCCTTCTGCAACTTTTCCAGCGCGAGATGATTTGTCGCCTGCAACAGATAATTCTGAATAATCTGCCGGTCTATCTGTGCGGCGGCATGTTCATCATCGTCGCTGGTCAGGGAAATTTCGGCACCGAAACTCACATGCACATGCCCTTTGAAACCTATCATTCCAGTGACAATACTGTGTATGTCACTCTGCTCGGACTTCTGGTAAGTACCCAGCTCCTGCTTCTGATAGAGCTCGTCGGCCTTGAGCGTATCACAGGGATCAAACTCATAAGAAATGGCGACAGGCACAATGTGGAGAGAATTCAGTGATTCCTTAAAACCCGACTGGCGCTTAGCCAATGAGAGCATTTTCA
>JBBSPQ010000361.1:0-3787 GCA_038258585.1 Pseudomonadales bacterium | reverse complement strand
CCATGCGTCGTTTGGCTTCCTGAGAAACATCATGCGCAAAAAGTGCAGGGGAATAAACCAAGAAGAGTGAGGAGACTATCGCGCTTGATCGCAGTTTTGGAATCGAGCGATGCAAAAAACTCCAGCAATTGCATAACATGTTTTTATTAGATCTCCAGAGGTAAGTGTTGAGGCGCGCTCAACTTACCAGTGAGTCTGTTTTTTTACATGTCCTTTCAGTTTCAAGTGTGGGTTCGATGATTAAACTACATGGAAACTTACATATTTAGTGACAATAAATTTCCATTTAACGGCATGAATTTTAAAGTAAATTTTTCTATTGCGAGAGAAAATTGAAAGGTTTTTTCGCGAAAAAAAGGGAGGCAATATATTTTCGTAAAAAACCGATTGGGTATAGGTTTTTTAACTTATACAGTTGTTTCTGGAGTGACATTGAACAAGTAAAGTCGCCTGCCCCAATGTTAGAGTACATGAGGGCAGGTGATGATTGTCTACTGAGTGTACTGGAAGTTCCCTGTCAGAAGTCCAGTGGCAAGTATGTGTCCTTTCATCGCGTCTAGAAGAGAGGCCTTATTGAGACCGTCGGCCAGATTCATCTTGTGGTCTAGAGCATAGATGCGAAAATTATAGGTATGTACCTTGCCATCGTCAGGTGGGCGAGGACCGAAATACCCTGTGCGTCGTGTGCCATTGGCACCATTGATCATGCCTTCCAGACCCGCATGGGTGACGATGGCGTTCGGAGACAGACCTTCTGGCAGTCCGGTGGCAGTAACCGGAATGTCGTACGCAATCCAATGCACGAAGGGTTGCAGGGTGTCCACCACGGGATCATCCAGAATCAACGCAAGTTGACGTGTACCCTGAGGCAGGTTGCGCCATGAAATCTCGGGAGAAACCCCTTCACCGTAAGCCGAGTATCGCACTGGGATGTCGGTGTCATGAGCGAAAGCAGTGCTGCTGACCAGAATGGTTTCCAGGATTTCTGCCTCTGCAGACCAAACGGAAAAGGAGCCGAGGAGCGCCAGCATTGCTCCCAGACATTTCAGTGAATTTTGTAGAACTATCATCCTTTATCTCCGGGGTTGTGTCGTTTTTGAAATCCGTAGCGAACTATATAGGTTGCCATATTCTCTGTATACCAATCCGAATTTCGATATTCACACTAAATATCTCTTAATTCGCATACTTTAGGCGTGCAGTTTTGCCAATGTCCGTACGCTCCCTAAGATCTAACCATCGTGGTTTCCGGTGAACCCAGCGGTGTTGAACTATTTGGATATTTCCTTTTATCTGATTGGTGATAAGGTAGCGCTTCGGAGAGTTCCTCTAATAAGAATAGGCAGTGGCGACCCCGCATGCCAGGAGCATGATCATGAGTGATGATAAGAAGACCCGCGCAGACGAGGTCGAGGGCAGAGCGGCGCAATCGCTCTCGCGCCGAAATCTTCTCAAAGGAGTAGGGCTGACGGGCGCTGCGCTGATGACAGCGGGAAGCGGATCGCTCTCTGCACAATCAGCGGGGGCAATGGTGAGTCCAGCGCGCATTCCCGTCAGGGAAGCATTCGAGACGTTGACCGCCTTAGAGAGTGCAAATCTTGACGCGTTCGCGTCGCGCATTATTCCCAGTGATGAGAACGGTCCGGGGGCACACGAAGCCCGCGCGGTGCACTACATTGACCGCGCTCTGGCAGGAGCAATGACGTCCTCGCGCGAACAGTATGGTGTAGGACTGGCGTCTCTGGAGGACTATTCCATGCAGTCGAAGGGCACCTCCTTCCATCTTCTTCCCGAGTCAGAGCAGGATGCCATCATCGAGGCAATGACACAGAACGCGATCGCAGGCTATGCCACACTCAATTCTGGCTTCTTCAATATGGTCAGGACGCACACCATCGACGGTACTTTCAGTGATCCTTACTACGGCGGCAATCGCGACTTCATTGGTTGGGATTTGCTTGGTTATCCTGGGGTGCGAGCCATCTCCAGTCCTGAGGAAGTGAGCCAAGGATCGAGTCTGGCTCCAAGCCGACAATCGGCTTACGACATGCCAATCCACACCAAGGATCCAGTCGAACCAGGATCATCATCTACTGGAGGTGCTGCTCATGGCCACTGAACTCCCTAAAACTGACGTAGTTGTCATCGGTCTTGGCGCGGTCGGCGGTGTTGCCGTGCTGCCGCTGGTCAGTGGTGGCTTGAATGTCATTGGCCTTGAGGCTGGTGGCTGGTTCTCTACCCGCGATTTTGCGCCAGATGAGGTGCGCAACAATCTGCGCGACTGGCCACAACAGGTCGCTAAAGCCAAGAATGAAATTCCTACCTCGCGTGCCAATATCAACTTTGAGGCAGCGCAGGGCGGTGGACATCCGATGATGAACGGTGTGGGCGGCACGTCGCTACACTATTGGGCACAGAGCTGGCGGCTCAATCCCTGGGACTTCAAAACAGTCAGTGAAACGACTCGCCGCTATGGTGCCAATCGTATCCCGGTGGATTCAACCGTGGAAGACTGGCCCTTCAGCTATCAGGAGCTAGAGCCCTATTACGACCGTGTAGAGTATGCGCTCGGTGTTTCTGGCAATGCTGGCAATGTCAACGGCAGCAAGCAAGCTAACGGCAATCCATTCGAAGGCCCCAGAGCTCGCGCCTATCCAATGCCCGGCCTGCGCAGCTCCGGTTACACCGACATGATGAGCGACGCGGCGCGTCAGTTGGGGTGGACTCCTTTCCAAGGACCCGCAGCAATCAACTCGGAAGTCTATGGCAACCGTCCGGGCTGTTTCTACCACGGGTATTGTGATCGTGGTGGGTGCCACGTGTCTGCCAAGAGCTCGACTGCGGTTACAACCATTCCAGAGGCAATGAAGTCTGGTCTTCTGAAAGTAGTGACGCATGCGCGAGTCCTCAAGATACTCAATGACGCCGATGGTCGCGTGACCGGAGTGGAGTATCTGGTGGGCAATCAGGTGCTGATTCAGCCGGCCGACGCTGTGATGCTGGCCAGCCACACCTATGAAAATAGCCGCTTGCTGCTGCTGTCTACTTCTCGACAATTCCCTGACGGGCTGGCTAACAACAGCGGTCAAGTGGGGCAGCATTATCTCAGCCACCATCAAGGCGCTCCGGTCATTGCCCTGTTTCCGAAGAACCTGAATAACTGGTACGGACTGCCGGCTCAGGGTGTTGCGATTGATGAGTGGGCGGACGACAACTTCGACCACGGCGATCTGGACTTCATCGGTGGTGGTAATCTGTGGACCTATACCGATCGCAAACCGATCTCCGCGGCCAAGATGTCCACGTTTGATCGGGTCCCGAACTGGGGTTCAAAGTGGAAGGCGTTTATCCGGGAGAATGCCGACCGGACCAACGTCTCCTATATCCAGAAAACGACATTGCCCTATCGAGGCAACTATCTCGATCTGGATCCTCAGGTGAAGGACAAGCTTGGGTTCCCTGTGATTCGGATTACTGCGGAACACAGGGATAACGAGAAACGCATTGCGGCCTTCACACAGGATCGTATGGAGGAGTGGTATCGGGCAGCAGGCGCTGTGCAGATCGTTCGTACGGGTCTTGGTGGGGCGATGGGCGCATCGACTCATGCTTACGGTGGTACGCGCATGGGCAATGATCCGACGACAAACGTGACCAATGCGTTTGGATTCGCTGATGAGGCTCCGACTCTGGGCATACTCGGCGGCTCGGTAATGGGCACGAGTGGCGCGAGAAACCCAACGTTGACTGCACAGGCTCTGGCGTGGAGAACGGCTGAGCATCTGGT
>JBBSPQ010000360.1:0-3804 GCA_038258585.1 Pseudomonadales bacterium | reverse complement strand
TTGTCCCTGTTCTCCGCCCTGCACTTGTATACTAAACTTTGTGGGCGAAGTTGTTTCATCCATTATGGCACACAGGGAAACAAGGGTGGCTGAAGCAGTTTTTGGAGTTGCCGAATGGGATACCGACCCACCACACTTTTGGACGGGTGTTTGCCAGCCTGAATGCCGAAGCCTTCCAGCAGGGTTTTGCCCGCTGGGTCGAAGCAGTCTTTCGGGTAACAAAGGGACAAGTGATTGCGATTGACGGGAAAACGGTGCGGCGTAGTCATGACCAGACAGTTGGCAAAGAGGCAATCCACATGGTGAGCGCGTGGGCAAGCCTCAACGGGCTGGTTTTGGGACAACGAAAGGTTGAGACCAAATCGAACGAGATTACAGCCATCCCCGAACTGCTGCGCTTGCTGGATGTCTCCGGTTGTCTGGTGACGATTGATGCAATGGGTTGTCAGAAGAAGATTGCGCAGGCGATCCGCGATGCCAAAGCCGATTATCTGCTGCGGGTGAAAGACAACCAGGCGAGCTTACACCAAGATTGGGAAGACTGGTTCGTGCACGGCGACCAACAGCAGTTTGTTCACATGCGCGCGGACTATGCTGAAACAGTGGGCAAGAATAATGGACGGATTGAAATTCGGCGCTGTTGGGCGATTGCTGACCCGCTTGCTTTTGAATACATTCGCCATTATGAGGGCTGGACTGATCTGCAAACGATTGTTCATATCCAGCGCGAGACCCGCCTCAACGGGGTCACATCCAATGAGACGGCTTACTCCATTAGCAGTCTACCCAACCAAGCCGCCCGGCTATTGGAAGCTACCCGCCACCATTGGGCAATTGAGAACAGCTTCCACTGGGTCTTGGATGTGACCTTTCGAGAGGACTACTCCCGCATTCGGGTCGAGGACAGCCCGCAAAATATGGCTGTCCTGCGCCATTTGGCTCTGAACATCCTCAAGCGGGATACTTCCAAAGCCAGTCTCAAACAGAAACGTTTTCGGGCTGGTTTAGAGGATGCCTTTTTGTTTCAGTTACTCGCCAATATTTGATGCGATTACCCTGGTAGGAATCGAGATAACGACTGTTGCGTAAAACCTACCAAGTTAGCTCCTCACGGCAAGATCGAATATGTATAAAAATATATTTTTGTATCTAAGGGGTGTTTTGAACTCGACACTAGCCGATGCTGCGTGATCGCGCCAGGGCGAACGCATGAAAAAGAATTAAGTACGGAGGACTTCAAGCAGGAAGTCTTCACGCAAACTGGCACGATAGCGCTTGCCTTTCAATGATCCCTTCAGCCCAGTTTTAGCGGTGTAGTGCTTGAGTAGATTGAGGGCAATGCGCCGTAGGACGGCGAGATTTTCGGCGGCTTTCAAGGTGCGTGTCCGGTGTGCGTCCTCGCCAAAGACCACATCCAGTACCCAGTGAAAGCTGTTTTCGATCGCCCAATGGGCGCGAACACAGTTCAGAAGGTGGTCGGGTTTGGCTGGGAGGGTGCTGATGAAGTAGGCGGTTTCTTGCTCGACTTTATCCTTGATGCGGCGCTGGCGGTGGATGCGTACCAACGTTTGGCAGCCAACCCAACCCGATTGCTGCGGCGTGGTGTCGGTGAGTACGTCACAGCGACGCAGTTCATGGCGTCCATGGTCTTGCTCAACCGTCTCGACAGTTTGCGCCTGAATGTGAGGGAAACGGTGATCCTCAGCCAGCGTGAACATGGTCTCCAAATGCTGATAAAGCTGCCCTTGGTTCTGCTTGACAGCCAACACATAGTCGGCTTTTTGCGCCACGATCTGTTCAGCAATCGCGGTCTGGCAGCCCATGGCATCGAGCGTAACAATACAGCCTTTCAGCACCAGCAGCTGGAGCAATTCGGGGATCGCGGTGATTTCGTTCGACTTGGCGTTGACTTTCACCTGTCCCAAGCTGATCCCATTGGCACTCGCCCACGCGCTCACCAGATGCAGATTCGACTTTCCTCGACTTCCGCCCGCGCCGCAGACGGTCTTGCCGTCGATGGCGACCACTTGCCCCTCCGTGACGGCAAACACTGCTTGCACCCACGCTTGGAAGCGCACCTGAAACGCTTGCGGGTCGAGCTTGTTGAAGACCCGCTCAATTGTGTCATGCGACGGGATCCCGTTGGGCAGTTCCAGCCATTCTTTGAGCCACTCGGCTCGACTTTCGCCAAACCACTCGATTTCTTCCCATGTTTCTGCTCGACACAGGACCGCGCAAATCGCCAACACGATGATGTCTAGCAGACGATGGTCACATTTGGCACTGATGCGCGGGTCAGGTAGGTCTCTGAAATACTCTGCTAGAGCTAGGCTCGTCATGCGATTCCTCTTGACTTGGGGGCGCTCTTTTGCTTTAGTTTATCTCCATTCTTTTTCATGCGTTCGCCCTGGTGATCGCGCAAGTTTTGCTAGCTTAAAGGTATGTAAACAGATTCTGGAGGGACGCTAAAAAAGTAATATTTATAATAATCACACTCTATATTTGAGTATCTTCCCTCAACATTCATAAGCTGACCTCGATTCAACCTGATTGATATCGCGTCTTTGAAACGTTCCTTGATGGCATCCCGAACTCTGCTGCATTGGTCTAAATCTGTGCTTCACTATCAAGTGAACACGCAGCAAACCGGGTTTGTCGGTGCCCCAACTTCACAACCTTCACAACCTTCACAACCTTCACAACCTTCACAACCCCATTTTACGCGTTTAAATGCATTGGTGAATGCGCTCGTTTTTGTGATTTTTTCTGGCAAATGACCTTCACAACCTGTGAAGCTTGTGAAGGTGTGAAGTAGAAGGCTCGTCTACTCAAAGAAAAAAGCCTGTTTCACAGGTTTCACAACCTTCACAGGCTCTTTTCGGGGGTTTTGCGCACAGAGTACGCGGTTCAATCCGTTTCACAACCTTCACAACCAAAATTTTCCGATTTGATGCGCCACAAACGCACCACGCCACCACGCACAGTCCGCTGCACACTCAAGTTCGAATTGCCAGGGATCAAAATGCCATCTTCCTTTAACTGCGACCCAATTGCATGAGCTGTGAATTTTAACGGTTGAATCTTGCTCACCTCGCGGTAGGCGATCTCTGGCAGCAGATAGACGAAGCCCTGATCACGATAGCCAATGATGGTCGCGCCGGGTGCCGGATCGCCTGGATTTCGCAGTGAGTCGGCGATGACACACTGCCCACCCGCGACGAGCTGCCCCAAGAGATTCAAGAAAATCTGTCCAGCGCGTTCTTGCTGCACCCCCTGCACCGTTTCGACGATGCTGTCCTGCCATACAGGCAGCAGACTATCTGCCCTCAGTTCGAGCAGAAAATCGTGCAGCAGTTGGTAGACGGTCGCCAGCACCGCCCAGTTCTGCACCATGCGCCCCGTATGCGCCTGCCGTTCCAACTTACCGCGCAGCTTATCCTGATAATCCCGCGCGTTCTGCTCAAAGCCTGCCGCCAACTGCTTCGCCAGTGTATCAGAGTCCGCCTGAGATGCGATCCACTGGATGAACCGCGCTGTGAAGCCAGAAAGCGCCTCGCGCTGCTCGTCGGCTCGCATCAATGCTTGACCAGCGGGATCGCGCGCCTCCCAGGGCGGAATTTCCAGCACGATCATACGCGACAGTACCGACGCTTCCCCCTCAATCGTCGTCTCACCGGTACTGAGGATATGCCCGCGACATGGGCGCTCCTGCCGGATTTTCGCCTCGCGCGTCAGCCTGCCCCGCCCCATCCCGCGTGAGTAACTTTGCAGGAAGCGAGTGAAAGTACGCTCATCGGCATAGAT
>JBBSPQ010000359.1:0-3815 GCA_038258585.1 Pseudomonadales bacterium | reverse complement strand
TTGAACCTGCGACCTTCGGGTTATGAGCCCGACGAGCTGCCAGACTGCTCCACCCCGCATCAGAGCCGCACATTGTAACCACCTGTCCTGAATCGCGCAAGGCGATCTGGTTAATGTTGGTGGCTGGGCCTCTCGCCTACCCGCGGGGCCAGTTGGATGCGCCGAGTGATCCTATAGACAGCACAAACCAGCCCTACGCCCTGCCCCCCCGTTTGTGGTGAGCTTGTCGAACCATGAACGGACTTCAAATGGGTATCCGGATTTAACTGTGGGTCAACCAGCAATTCAGTAGCGGCGATGATCGACGTTTCATGTTGGGTTTGTACACCTTCGAGGGCTGCGGTATAGATCACGTACTGTGGGATCGGCGCAAAAGCCCGCGCTGATCCGAACAGCCGTGTCCCAGAACATCGAACTGGCTTCAGAGAGACTGAAAAGGAAATTGGTTGTGCCGCAAGGCAAGGAGCGAAGGTACTGGATGCCCCGCATCAGCGTCGAAGTTGGATCCATGCCGTAAAAGTGAGCATGCCCAATAGCAACATCAGCACGCCAGGGGAAAGCATGGACAAGGTCACCGGCGCTATCGCTCCCCGACGCAAGATCACCGTCGCTGAATTATTAGATTCATTGAGATCAATCCAAGATTGAACTATTCCGAACGTGAAGGGCAATACCTCTGGCGCCGCCGCTGTTAGCGAAAAGTTGAGTTCGCAACGCCGAGTTTCCCCAACGCCAAGTGGGGGTCCGGCAAGCGTTGGCGTCCAGACGAACTGGTAGAAGAAATACTTGCCGTCGCTGACTAGTAATGCGATGCCGGGACAGTTGCTGCTTCCCCCAGGACCCAGATCGAATTCATCGATAAACTGAGAGCTGATCATCGGCAGCACAGAAACAGGCTCCGGACCCAAGTTGGTCGCTGTGATCACAAATGAAATGAGCTCCCCCGGGTCAAGGTTGTCGGTCGGCGTGGCTGTCATAGAAATCGCAACGTCGGACGGAATGGTGCCCTGCGAAAATGAGGACGGCGAGGCCACCGCAAAGAAAGACGCCAATAGATAAATGTGAATCCCGATTCGCTTCATCGGATTATTCGAAACCGTTTGCGAAAATTCGGTCCAAACTGGCTCGATATTGCGCCGTCGTCGACGCATATTGGGCGATCACGCGGGCGTTTTCACGTTGATCAACACGCCCAGTGCGGAATACCCATGGAATAGTCAGCGAGACCGATGCGTTCGAATAGTTGAGCACCTGATTGCACGGCGATATGCAGTTGGAATCCTTGTAGGCAACTAAGGTGCGTGCACCGTCCTTGTTGAAATTATTGGCCCAGTGGGCATAAGCCCATGGTTGCAATGGGGTGGAATTATTGCCGTTGGCAGGATCGTGGTTTGCACCGAAAATATGGCCAAATTCATGCTCAAAGGGATAGCCAGAGAAAGAACACGTCCGTTTGGTTACGCCGACTGCATACGGTGCGAACCCAGGACCCGGAGGAGGGAGAGTGCCATAGGACCCAGGTACATACGCACGCCCGCAGACGCTCGAATCTGCACTGGTCTCACGAATGTACATGACAATATCAGCAGCCCATTGATTGCGTATTCCTACGGGCTCTGGGTCGTTCTGGAGATAGACGACGTCAGCGGTAAAGTATCCCGTGTCCGGACGAAGCACCTCCTGCGAATGCACCAAATTCAACGTTGCAATGGTCGGTTGGCCTGGCGTCGTGCTCCGGTCCATTGCCATCTGCGTCGTATCCAGGGTGTCTTGCATGTACTGTTGGACATTGATACTGCTCGCCTGCAATGTTTGACGAACCGTGGCGGTGTACAAAATGAGGACATCGATATCTTGATCAAGCGAAGCGGGTCCATTGATAGATTCCGGCATTGACGCGCTTGTCGTATCAGGACCGACCGGCATTTCTGAAACCGTGGCGACGTCATTCTCTGCACCTGCTGGCGGGTCCCCGTAGACAAATCGAGTCAACCTTGTACCGGTCGTAGTCGTCTCAACGTTGTAGGTGCCGTCCAAGCAGGAAATGGTCGCGCGAAACGCTCCCGGAATCGCACTCAATAGGGCACTACATCCTTGGCCACCGCCGCTCCACATGAAAGCACTTGCCCCGCGAGTTTTGGCGCGAATTCTACTTAGTGTCTCGGGTGATTGGTTCGGAAGGTTGAGCACAACCGTGCCAGGCAAGGTCTGAAGGTGTGTGAGATTGACGGTCACCGGCCATGCTTCAGTCGCACCTGGGTCCGCCGATAAGCCGGGGCTCGTTGGCGAACCAATGGTAGCGAAAAGATCTTGTTGTGGATCGGAGGAAATGACGCCGAATGACTCGACAACAACACCCGCTCTTGCCGTTGAAGAAACGAGCAATAGCGCAATGAATGTTGCTTGCAGAAGACGTAGGATCATGGGGTTCGCCTGTCCGTATAGTCTGTCCGAGGCTAAGCTAAATGCACAATCATTACAAGTTTACAGTTTTCGTCGCACGAGAAGCTACTCTTCGCTCGAGTCAGCAAATTAATCGAAGTGGTCGATTTCGAGTAGTTTCGTCAGCGTTGGGATGTACGAGCCATATTCGATAATTTGATGACGCACGAGACCTCTCTTCGCCTTGGCTCGCGCTTGATCAACGGTCACGAAGCTAATCGCGAACGAATCGTCTTCGTCAGTCGTGGGCGCTCTCTTGCTGACCAAGTTCGATCCGTCCTTTCGTGCCTTCTCGTCGTAGAGCATGCGCGCTCGAATCACTTCAAAGCTGTAACCACGGCCCATTCGGTTCATACCCTTTGCCAGATTGTTGACGGACTCAGTATAGGCATTGGTGATCGGGTTATCGAAGTAAGCGAATATCTCGCAATGCCAGTTGGTCATCGCCGTGGTGAGTTCCTTGAAGTCAGGGCGCAACTCAGGATCGAGGCGACCCAACCATGCCTGAAACGCCGTTTCAGCGGATTTGCGGTTTTTATTGTCCCAGATTGCGGAGAAATCCTCCTTGAGTGCGTGCGCCTCGCCAAGCAAGGGAAATTGCTGAAACCAGTTCGAGATCCGATCAATTGCTTCTGGCGAAAGATCGCGTTTTCGCTTGAGCAGTAGAAACCGTTCGTCCTTGAGCTTGAGCCGCTGTCGCTGGGTCAATGTCTTGCGGAACCGCTTGCGCATCTTCTCAAGCACTTCATTGGCCATACGCTGGATATGGAACCGATCTACCACAATCTGTGCTTCCGGGAGTGCCTCTTTCATGACCTGTTTGTAGACGTGGTACATGTCCATCGTCACCCATTCTACATTCTCCTTGTCAGGGAGCACTTTGAAGTACGCGAGCAGATCCGCCTTGCTTCTAGTTGCTCTCATATCGAATACAGTTCTTCGCTCAACATTGGTAATCATTGCTCGATAGGCACCAACAATTTTGAGCTCGTCAATACCCAAATATCGTGGAGTCACGAAGCGGAATTTGTTTGCAAGGTCATCTGCGTAGTCATCGAAAATGTGCCGTATAGTTTTTTCATCCATGTTTACTTGACGCGCAATTGAGGCAAACGTCTCGCGGAAGCAATGCTTGCGGATGTACCCAATCAAACGCGTTGTGGCCAGCCGCTTACTGTCCAGATCTGAAATTGGATCGAACATCGTCTTGCGGCAGCTCTGACATCGATAGCGACGTCGTTGAACCGCAATCTGTACGGTCTTGCCGTGGGCCGGAGTGTCACGAAATGATTGATTCTGAATTCCATGTCCATGAAGTCGACCAATTTGACATTCCGGGCAAGCCGACGGGACAACGCGCCCTTCTGCATGGA
>JBBSPQ010000358.1:0-3815 GCA_038258585.1 Pseudomonadales bacterium | reverse complement strand
GGACAAGGAACTTACCGTTGGCCCGACGGTCAGAGGTACGTCGGCGGATTCTATGCTAACGACAAGCATGGGCCAGGGACATTTTATTATCCAACGGGGTCGACGCGTCAGCAGGTCTGGGAGTACGGCGATTTTGTCCGATAAGGAATTGGTATGGATCTGCAAGCACTGCGCCGTGAATATGTTAAAGGCGGGTTGAACCGCGAAGACCTAATAGACAATCCGTTGGATATGTTTGCACGCTGGATGCAAGAGGCAATTGACATGCAGTTGCCCGATGCGAATGCGATGACGGTAGCATCTGTCGGCAAGGATGGTCAGCCAAGTCAGCGCATTGTCCTTCTCAAATCTGTCGATGAAAAAGGGTTTATCTTTTTCACGAATTACGAGAGCCGCAAGGCCCGCGAGATTTGCTGCAACGCGAAAGTGAGTCTGCATTTTCCCTGGCACGTCTTAGAACGACAGGTTGAAGTGTGTGGGGTGGCGGAAAAAATCAGTGCGAAAGAGTCACGTCAGTATTTTATTTCGCGGCCCCGAGAAAGTCAGCTGGCTGCGTGGGCATCCGCTCAGAGTCGTACACTGTCATCAAAAGAAGTGCTTATGAAACAGTTCGATGTAATTAGCCGCAAATACGAAAGTACTGAAATTCCACTGCCTGAATTCTGGGGTGGATATCGAGTGCGTCCTCATCAAATTGAATTCTGGCAGGGTGGTAAGCACCGCCTGCACGATCGCTTCGAATACAATCTACAGCCGGGTGAGCATTGGGCTATTGAGCGGATGGCTCCTTAGTATTGCGTTAGAGCTGCGGGTGGAGGTGGGGGGCTGAGACTGTGAGTGGACGCCCACAAGTACGTCCGCCGAGCCTGCTTGGCTAAGGCCACCACCAATGCCTTGCAAGAACGTGCCGCATCAGAATCGACACGCAATAGAATATTTTCCGACCTTTCAGGTTAAGAATGTTTGCGGTAATCAGTGACAATAACGGGGCACTGAAAGTAGAGCATTCACCGGGAGCATAACTCTCACCTCCAACCCAACAACTGTTAAAGCTTGCAAGTCAGCTCCCACTTCTCTAGAATGCCCGCTCTTTATTTTCGGGGAAATCCCCTTAACTCCTTGTCTTACCGCACGCCAGCTCTCTCAAGCAGGTGCCTGACGGAAGACTTAATCCGAAAGGAGTCTCTATGAGACACTACGAAGTCGTATTTTTGGTGCATCCTGATCAAACTGATCAAGTGCCTGTCATGGTTGAACGCTACACCCAGATGATTAAAGACAGCGGGGGTGCTATTCACCGTCAAGAAGACTGGGGCCGTCGTCAACTGGCATACCCAATCAACAAGATCCACAAAGCGCATTACATTCTGATGAACATCGAATGTGGCAGCGAAGTGCTGGAAGAAATCGTTACTCTTTTCCGTTACAACGACGCCATTCTGCGCAACCTCGTCATGAAGACCAGCGGTCCTGTCACTGAAGAATCATTGATTCTCAAAGGCGAGCGCGAAAGTCGTGAGCGTCGTCAGCGTGCTGAGCAGAAGCGCAAGCTGGAAGAAGATGCCGCTGCCCGTGAAGCTGAAAATACACCGTCCAGCGATGATGACGAAGAAGCCGCAGCAGAAGATTTCGATGGCTTTGATGAAAACGACGATAGTGATGATCAGGACGCAGATGATTCCAAGGAGTAAGCTCTTGGTACTGCCTAGTTGTTAGATCGCGTTGCGTGTAATCAAACCAAATTATCAGCACTCATTTTTAGAAAGGAACAACATCATGTCTCGTTTTTTCCGTAGACGTAAGTTCTGCAAATTCACCGCAGAAGGCACCATAGAGATCGATTACAAAGACATCGAAACGCTGAAAGCGTACGTGTCTGAAACTGGCAAGATTGTACCAAGCCGTATCACTGGAACCAAAGCGCGCTACCAGCGTCAATTGGCGACTGCCGTTAAACGCGCTCGTCATCTGGCCTTGATTCCATATACAGATAGCCACACTGCCTGATTCCGTTAAGAGCCAGCGCAGCAGACGAAAGTCTCGTGCTGGCCGTTTTGCGGAGGCAATGTATGCAGGCTCTTGCTAAGTTCGCAATGAAAGGGCGGCGCCAGGCGATTCTGGCGGCGATGCTTCTCGGAGTCTTCCCTGTCGTTAACTTTCTGAGCGCACCGATTGTTGCTCTGGTCTGTTTGCGGCATGGAAAGTCAGAAGGATTGATAGTGTTGGCGTGGGCGATGTTGCCGGCGCTGGGATGGGCGGTTCTGGGGGACATGATTCCCCTCTTGTTGTTGCTGGGAATTGTCGTGCTGGCCATTGTGCTTCGCAGTACAGACTCCTGGGAAGCGACCCTGCTGTCTTCGATTGGGGTTGGAATCGGCGCGCAAGTGGGCCTGGAGTTAAAGCCTGATTTTGTAGTAGTCATGCAGCAACAGATCGAGCAGCTGATGAGCAACCCTGAGTTGCAGGGGCAATTCACCGCCGTTCCGCCCGAGCAATTACAGCAACTGCTGATGGTGTTTTTCGGCACGATGCTGATGTTTTTGGCGCTGGTGCTGTTGATGCTGGCAAGAAGCTGGCAGGCAAAGTTGTTTAATCCGGGTGGATTTCGAGAAGAGTTTCACCAGCTGAGGTTGAGCTGGAAATCATCCGCTGCACTGTTGCTGTTGTTTGTGCTGGTCAGTATTGGTTCAGACGAGCTGCAACAATTGTCACTGTATTTTGTAATACCGCTGGTGATAGCCGGTGTGGCTCTGGTCCACGGCCTCGTTGGATTGAGACGTTGGCCTGTAGCGGTATTGGTAATCTTTTACGCGACACTGCTAAGCCCGATCATGACACAGATTCTGCTGCTGGCAGCGATAACAGATAGTTGGTACGACTTCAGGGCGCGCCTCAGGCCGCCGGATAAAGATTCAAGTCTATAAGCAAGATTTAATGAGGATACAAAGATGAACGTAATTCTGTTGGAAAAAGTAGGCAAGCTGGGTGCTGTTGGTGATACGGCGGCTGTGAAAGCAGGTTACGCCCGTAACTTCCTGTTCCCAACTGGGAAAGCGATCCCTGCAACTCGCACTAATCTGGAAAACTTCGAAGTCCGCCGCGCCGAGCTGCTGGCCGCGCACAACGAGAAAGTGGCTGCGGCTCAGACTCGTGCGACCAAGCTGAAAGAGTTGCGCGTTTCCATTGCAGTGAACGCTGGCGAAGAAGGCAAGCTGTTCGGATCTATCGGCACTCGTGACATCGCTGATGCGATCAATGCGGCTGCTGGCACTGACGTCAACAAATCCGAAGTACGTCTACCAAACGGCGCACTGCGTGAAGTTGGTGAGTACGAGATTGCTATCGACTTCGGTTACGAAGTAGAAGAAGTCATCACGCTGGCAGTTGTTCCCGCGTAATTTGCTGTTCTGAATTGGCGTCGCAACAACGGCACGTTCGTGTTGTTGGAAGCGGGTCAATAGTGGACAATGAGGCGCTGTCGCTCGCTAGAGTGACAGCGCCTTTTTTATGCGGTGAATTCACCCCATGCATGAGCCAGACAGCTCCGGAATCCAGAAATTAGATGTCTGAAATCTTCGAAAAAAACAGAAAGCCTCAGGACACCGGCACCCTTTCCGCATTGAAAGTGCCTCCCCATTCGGTTGAAGCCGAACAGGCTGTGCTGGGTGGGCTTATGCTGGACAATTCGGTTTGGGACACAGTGGCTGAAAAGCTGATCGAAGAAGACTTCTATCGACACGAACATCAGTTGATCTACCGGGTCATGTTCACCCAGACCGAGGCCAATAAGCCGCTGGATGTCGTGACGCTGGTCG
>JBBSPQ010000357.1:0-3819 GCA_038258585.1 Pseudomonadales bacterium | reverse complement strand
GTCGAGCACATCACCGTGAAAATCCTGCAACCGCTCAGGCAGATTTCCCAATGTAAAACTCATGTCGAGTATTTGGTCGTAGAAGGAAAAGTCTCCAACTGGCACCAGATCAAGAGCGCTTTGGTTTTGCCAATGACGCGCACGGAGCTGACTGCCCTGTGCCCGCAACTCATCCCGTGAGCTTTGGCCTTTCCAGTACGATTCGAGAGCAAATTTGAGTTCGCGTTTCGCGCCAATGCGCGGAAATCCAAGATTGTGTATCGAAGCCATGGCTGTCTATTTCCATTAGAGGGTAAATGTAAAGGCGTCATCTTAGGGATGTTTTCGCATGACGAAAAATGGTATGTTTTCATCAACCCATTAATTCTATTCATGGTTAGATATGCTCGAACGTATTCATTTGGCCATCCTTCACGAGACGGAGAAACGAGGTTCGTTGACTGCCGCCGCGAAACAACTGTGCCTGACTCAATCGGCGCTGAGCCACACCATGCGCAAACTTGAGCAAAATTTGGGTTCGAAGATATGGTTGCGGGAAGGGCGCAAATTACGTCTTACTCAGGCCGGCCAGTACTTGTCGGGGGAGGCGAATCGACTCTTGCCCCAACTGGAACACGTCGAAACCAGACTGCGTCAACTCGCCGACGGTGAGCGAGGAATCCTGCGCATCGGAATGGAGTGCCACCCGTGCTATCAGTGGTTGCTTAAAGTGGTGTCTCCATTCCTGAGCACGTGGCCCGATGTCGATGTAGACGTGAAACAGAAATTCCAGTTTGGCGGTATCGGCGCACTCTTCGGCTATGAAATTGATCTGCTGGTGACTCCTGACCCGTTATTCAAATCCGGTTTGCAGTTCGAACCCGTGTTTGACTACGAGCAGGTGTTGGTGCTGCCGAAATCCCATAAACTTGCCAACGTTGAATGTATCAAACCCGAAGATCTGCAAAATGAAGTGTTGATTACCTACCCGGTGGCGCTCGATCGGTTGGATATTTACACGCAATTCCTGACGCCTGCCGGTATCATGCCCAAACGCCTTAAAACCATCGAAACAACGGACATCATGTTACAGATGGTTGCCAGTGGTCGAGGTGTTGCGGCGCTGCCACGGTGGTTAGTCAGTGAATATGCAGGCAAACTGAGCCTTGTCTCCGTGCGACTGGGACAAGAAGGCATTGCTAAGCAAATTTATCTGGGTATACGCGAAACCGATACCGACACCAAATATCTGCGCGGCTTCGTCGCTCTGGCACGCAGTTATCAGAATCCCGAGCGAGACCGACCAATAACAAGAGGTGATCAGCCATGACTTACTCTCGACGATTGTTCCGAGTATTAACACTGCTTGTAGGGATAACGGTGCTATTCGCTGTGCCAATCAATGCCCAGGAATTCACCGCACATCCATCCACTCAGCTCCCTGAACGACTCGTGACGTTGGATATTCTCGACCAATGGGAGCAGGAACTATCCAACTGGGGCCGTTGGGGACCAGACGATCAACGCGGCACGCTGAACTTGATTACGCCGCAAAAGACCTTGCAGGCAGCCGCGTTGGTTCAAGTGGGCGAAACTGTGACGCTACAGCACTTTGTATCGGAAGAAAAAACCATGGACAGTCAGAGCTTTGGTCCTACCGAGCACAAAATGAGTCGCATTGATCCCGACACCGGACTACCCACTTTTGCACTTGATGAGATTCGCTTTTCGCTGCACGACGGCATGTTGTCGCACGTGGATGCTCTCTGTCATTACCGTGACGAGATTGATGGCGAATTCGTCATCTTTAACGGTTATCCGCAGAACTTGACCGTTAATGGCTGTGAAGATCTGGCCATCGATCGCATGGGTACCTCTTATGTCACGCGGGGTGTGTTGGTGGATATTCCGTTGTTACGTGGCGTGGATTATCTCGAACCCAGCACGCCGATCTATGTCGAGGATCTAGAAGAATGGGAAAAATTTGCTGGTGTGACGATTGGTAGTGGTGACGCCTTATTTGTTCGCACCGGGCGATGGGAGCGTCGAGATGAGGTGGGACCGTGGGCTTATGGCAGTGGTGGCGCTGGATTGCACGCATCGGTTCTGCCGTGGTTGAAGGAGCGAGGTGTAGCCATTCTGGTGGGCGACGCAGTGAATGACGTTCAACCCTCTGGAGTCGAGGGAATCAGTAGACCAATTCATCAACTCACTCAGGTAAATCTTGGATTGCCTTTAGTCGACAACGGGTACTTGAAAGACGTAGCGGAGGTTGCCCGCCGTCTCAAGCGCTGGGAGTTTATGACGTCGATTCAGATCAATCCGATCAAAGGCGGCACGGCGAGCCCGTTCAACGCCCACGCCACCTTTTAGCGAGTTGAAAGACTGCTTCAGAGCTGGCTGTTAAGCAGCCAGCTTTCTGCCTTCCTCAGCGCAGGCGTTACAGTTCTCGCCGTTTTCAATTCTGCTTACCCTAAGCGAATCTGAAATCATTGCCTTACTGAAAATCGTTAGCAGTGGTTTGTTATACGGTAGACGATTTCGGGATCAGTGCGCTCCAATAGACGGAAATAATATCTATAACAAAGTGAGTTCCATCTTGATAACAAAACCCTCCCTGCTTATTACCAGCATTGTTCTAACTTTCTCTACCTCCCTAAGCGTTGCGCAGAACAGCGCGGACGACAACGCCTCGGTGACTTACCCGGCAAGTTATTTTGCAGAGTTCGGCGCCGTGTCGGTCAACGACATGCTCAACCGTATTCCTGGCATTGCCTTAGCGCTTGATGGCAATCAAGTTCCCAGTATTGGCAATAACAATAATCGCGGCCTTGGCAGTGAAAGTCAGATACTGATCAACGGCAAACGCATGGCGGGCAAGGCCAACGAGACGCGTGCGCAGCTGGATCGAATTCCGGCTAATCAAGTGAGCCATATCGAAATTATTCGTGGGACCTCTGGCGATCTCGACGTCCGTAACAGCGGTCAACTCGTCAACATCGTGCTGTTTGAGGAACAGTCTACTTCAACGGTCTCTGTTGAAGCCGGCGCGGCTTACTATCGAGACGGCACTTTCGACCCGATTGGTTCGCTGGCATATAGCGGTCAGAAAGGCGAACTGAAGTACGTTTTCAGCGGCAATGTCAGTTCAGGCTACGAGTCGCAGGAGAGCTCCGAACTAAGTGTGCTGGCACATGGCGCGCTGAATGAAACTCGCGTATTTGATCGGCAGCGTGAACAGACCAACTATGCCCTGAATACAAATCTGGTTTATCAAATGACAGAGGCAGATAGAGTGTCGTTGAACGCGCTCTATGGTGAGAACGATCCTCCCGCGATTTTACTGCGCACCATCACAGATCTAAAAACTTCGCCCCAAAAAATTACGATCGAGCGCGAAGATCTGCCAGCCACTGCGAGCAATTGGGAAATTGGTGGTGACTACGAACACAATTTTAATGGCGGTTCTAAATACAAGGTGTTGTTCATTGTGAATGAGAAGAATACAGATAGCGTTCGTGAGCGTTATGTCTCGGCGGGAGTTGGGCAGCCCGAGACCAAAAATCTGTTTCTCGCTACGGACAGTCGCTACAGAGAACGCATTGTGCGCACCTCCTACGCTTGGAATTTTTACGACAATCAGGCACTGGAATTGGGTATTGAGGGCTCGCAAACTATTCAGAATTCTGCTCTGAGGCTGGGTGGTAGGACCTCGGCCCCGTCTTCGCCGGAATACGGTGGTTTATCACCAGTGTTCGTGCCCAATGCCGTGTCGCAAGTGGAAGAGATACGCTACGAAGGCTTCGCCGTGCACAATTGGCAGATCAATCCGCGCATGTC
>JBBSPQ010000356.1:0-3820 GCA_038258585.1 Pseudomonadales bacterium | reverse complement strand
CTCTTATGGTAGGTATTAAGCACCGAAAGTCCAGAATTGCAGTGGCTTATTCCGTTGATCTCCCGGAGCCTCATTTCTGTGTTATACTGTTTGTTATGTGCATGTCCTGTGTACTGTTTAAGTCTATCTGAGTCAGTTCCCACCCTCGGCAATCCGAGTCCGCTGCTCGTCTATCATAAACACAAAAAATCCCTCGCTTAGGCTGGATTTCCGCCTTCGGCTTTCGCGGCGCAGTCCTTGATAGGGTGATTTTAGCAACATTGCTCGTCCCACAATCTGCCAAGATACCATCTTCAATTGGCAGCCAGGTCAATGTCTGCACCGTGCAAATTTCATTTGTAAAGCGGTTCGTACCGGTGTGAAAGATTCCCTATGCGGCGAATAGTTACTGCAATCGTGTCCTTTGTTGTCCTGCTGCTGACTGCTGGCTGGCTCGGCTTGCAGGTCAAAGCCAAGCGGTTTCCTATCGTTGTCCGCGGCGCTACCCCACGCATGATTCCGCTGCCGACTGATCTGCCGCCACCGGTGCTGCGCTTCGCCCGCGCCATGTTCGGCGATTCCCTGCCGGAAGTACAGTCGGCCATGGTGCTGGGGCGAGCGCGGTTGGCTCCGACTGGGCTGCCGATGCCCACGCGCTTCCGCTTCTCCTATGATGCAGCACCCAGCAGTTATTACCATGACATTCAGGTTACCTGGTTTACCCTGCCGTTCATGCGGATCAATGAACGCAACCTGGAAGGTCATACGATACTCGACCTCGGACTTCTAGGACGGGTAGAGGATGCACCTCGGACCAATCGTGCGGCCATTCAGGGGTACTGGGCCGAAGTTCTGGCCTTCGCGCCATCGATTGCGCTGACCGATAGGCGCGTGCGCTGGACATCGGTCGACGCAACCATTGTACGATTGTACCTAACGGGTTTCGACGACGACGAAGCATTCACAGTGCGCTTTGACGCGGAAACAGGGCTGATGACGGACATCGAAACCATGCGCTATCAAGCTGAAACGAGTCCTGAACGCTTCCGCTGGCACAACCGTATCCTCGAATGGAACCTGGTGGATGGGCAGCAGGTGCCCGTGCGATCACAAACGCAGTGGAATGATGACACCCCCTGGGCAACGTGGGAAGTGGAGCAGATCGTGTTCAACGTCGATGTGTTAGCGCGATTCAAGCAGTTCGGCGGCGATCTGGCTTAGCAAAATGGTCTGTAAGGCATCAGCGCTGCACAAGAACAACCAACCATCAACAGCATCGTTTGCTTGGTTACTGGCTGCGATGCCATTACCGTAAGACGTCAGAGTTTTCGACTTATCGTCAGATGAAATGAATCGACAAAGGAGAAGTACATGAAAACAGTCATGGGTTTGTGGATTGACCATCGTGAGGCTGTACTCGTTTTCTTCCTGGATCAAACAGAAGAAATCAAACACGTCACCTCAAATGTCGAGAAGCACGTCCGGTCTTCGGGGGCTTCAGAATCGAGCGGCTCCCATAACAGCACAACTGAGGACGGACGGGATCGGCGTTTTGATGACGAGCTTGACCGCTACTATGATGAGGTTATCCCCTTGCTTCACGATGTAACTTCGATTCTGATCCTGGGTCCCGGTGAAGCAAAACACGAATTTCAAAAACGACTTGAAGCGCATGAACCCCATATGGCGAGCATTGCCGTCGAAACTGCCGACAAGATGACTGATCCTCAAATTGCGGCAGCAGTTCGACAGCACTTTCGAGAATCACAACACGGTTGAGAACTACCTCGCAACAGCGGACAACTCGAGAAACTTGAATCCGAAGCATAAGCTCAAGACTTGAGCGACTGACTGGCTTCCAGAGTGTGTTATGAAAGCAGCGATTTCTAGTTCATAACACGCTCTAAGAACGATTGAGCCGATGAAGCCCATATCATGTGTGCCTTAGATGACGAATTGGTTGTAGTCGGCTTCCTGCAAGGGGCCGCCGGTACGCGACTAGCCCGAATCGAGGGCCAAACGGCTGAAGGGCAGATGCAAGAAACCACTTAAGCCCCATCGTCTGTGGACTTCACTCTGCCAGACAGAGATCTTTATGAGGAACAAGGAGAGACCCATGATGGAGAAAGTTGTAACAACCATGAAAGCCCTGGTGTACCATGGCCCCGGCAAGCGTGCCCTCGAAGACAAACCGATGCCAACGATTCTTAATACCAACGATGCGATTGTCAGGGTGACCAAAACCACCATCTGTGGCACGGACCTGCACATCCTCAAAGGCGACGTACCCGAAGTCACCGACGGTCGTATTCTTGGGCACGAGGGTGTTGGCATCATTGAGTCGATTGGGTCGAGCGTGTCAAATTTCCAGGTTGGCGACCGGGTACTGATCTCTTGTATTACCTCCTGTGGCAAGTGCGATTATTGCAGAAAAGGTATGTACTCGCATTGTGCCAACGGCGGCTGGATCCTCGGACATTTGATCGATGGGACACAGGCTGAATACGTCCGCATCCCCTATGCCGACACCAGTCTCCACCCTATCCCCGCCGGTGCCGACGAGGAAGCGCTCGTGATGCTCAGTGACATTTTGCCAACCGGCTTCGAGTGCGGCGTGCTGAATGGCAAGGTGGCACCAGGGGATGTGGTTGCCATTGTAGGGGCTGGCCCGATTGGTCTGGCAACACTCATGACGGCACAGTTCTATTCTCCAGCCGAAATGATCATGATTGATCTGGATGACAACCGTCTTGCGGTTGCCAAAAAGTTCGGCGCGACCCAAGTCATCAAGAGCAGCACGGACACAGTCGCCCAAGTTATGCAATTGACCCATCAACGCGGCGTGGATGTCGCCATTGAAGCGGTCGGCATTCCGGCCACTTTCGAACTCTGCGAGAAGATCATTGCTCCGGGGGGCACCATCGCCAATATTGGTGTACACGGGCGCTCGGTCGAGTTACATTTGGAAACGCTCTGGGCGCACAATATCACCATCACGACCCGTCTTGTCGATACGGTTACAACGCCCATGTTGTTGAAAACGGTCAGTTCAGGCAAACTGCAACCGCAGCACCTGATTACGCATCACTTTCCGTTAGACGAGATCATGCGCGCCTATGATACCTTCGGCAATGCCGCGCAGGAACAGGCGCTCAAGGTCATCCTGGACAATTGACTAGAGCACTGAGGTGGGTAGGGCACCACGATAGCGTGGTCGAATTTTCGGCGCTTATCTGGTGGAAGGTCGGTACGTCGCACAATAGCCGGAGCAGTAGTTTGAGCTGAAGCCTCGCCTTTTTCGTCTCAACCTGGAAATCAGCGAAACTCCAGCGTACAACTTGCGCGTCTCATCCGGTTTTGATGACACCGAAGCTATTGTACGACCCTTATAGCTCTACTCGACAAATCATTCAGGGGAACAGTGTGCAGAATAAAATCCTAGCGTTCATACGCGAAAACCCGGTTCCTTTCCTGGGCGTGATCGGTCTTTTGGCTGGAGTCGTAATTCGCTTTGCTCTGGCTCGACCCGACATCGCTGATATCGCCTGGTTGACCGTGTTAGTTGTGGGTGGAGCGCCCACCGTCCTCAAAACGATCCAGAAGATGCTCAAAGGGAATTTTGCCGCCGATGTCGTCGCCATGCTCGCCATCATCACGGCAGTCTTGATGCATGAATACTTCGCCGGTGTAATTATTGTCATCATGCAGTCGGGCGGAGAGGCACTTGAGAACTATAGTCTACGCCGGGCTTCTTCCACACTCGAACAACTGCTGGCTCGTGCGCCGCGCATCGCCCATCGCAAAGAGAATGGGCAAATTACTGAAATCGAGGCTAATCAGG
>JBBSPQ010000355.1:0-3825 GCA_038258585.1 Pseudomonadales bacterium | reverse complement strand
TTGCCTCGAAGTGTAGAAGTTGTTTACCAGAACGGAGATCCCATACCATGATGTCTTTGGGTCCCGATGTGATTGCCAATTGCTCTGACGGGGCTACTGCACAATCCCATGCTTGGTCAGTGTGCTGACCCAATGTGCGGATAAGCTCGCCAGTTTCGATATGCCACTCCTCAACAAGCCCCGCTGTGTTGACAGTAAGAAGTTGCTGGTTGTTAGCGGTAAATGCTGATGCCTGTATCTCACTGTCGCCAGTCAAGATTGTCGCGTAAATGGTATTAGTCGCTGGATGCCAGATGTGGACACAAGACTCACCTTGGCGTGCAGCAATTTTTGACCAATTGAGGGTGATAGCTAGAAATTGGTCTTCTGAATTTAATGCTATGTGATTTACACCAAAATTGCTAAAAAACTCTGCTACCCGCTCCCCATTCAATACCTTCCAGACACGTACTTTCAAATCCGCACCTCGAGAGTAAAGATGCTCCCCTGTCGAATCGAAGATTAGATCATATGCTGCATTATCGTGTGCCCGGATCTCCCATACTAGAGAATAGTCAGTTGTATGGTAGAGGCGGATGTACCCATCATCTGAGGAAGCCGCGAGATACAAGCCATCCTGACTAAACTGGCATCGATTGATATGTGTTGGTAGCTCTTTAGATAGATAATCGTATTGTCTATTTTCAAAGTCCCAAAGGGTCACACGATAGGGCTTTGATGTAGATCCGAGAGCCACTGCAGCGCGGTGTGGATGTATACTTACATCGCGGTACCATTGCCATGTAAATTCGGACTTGGCTTCTTTAAGTAGCTCAGAAACCTCCCATAATATAACCTTACCATTGTAATTGGAGGTGGCGATAAAGTCTCCCGATTCATCGACTGAACAATCAGTAAAGGCCAAATAAGCCTCATCATGGTTCAGCAGAACTTCGCCATTCTGCTGGGAGAGAACTATGAATTCGCTATTGCGAGAAACTGCGGTAACTATTGAATCGCGAGATCCCAGTGAACATGATACGATTGATTTGTCAAATAATTTTTTAGACCACTTCTTTATTTTGTTATCAATTTCCCATAGATGCAAGGTGCCATCATCGCAACCTATAGCAAGTTCATTTCCACTCTTACTGATCGCACAGCAGGTTACCCAGGCATCATGTTCGAGGGTGTTTAGCAATTCGCCCGTTTCCACATTCCATAACTTAACCATCTGCCCCTCTGTTGAAGTCGTAACGAAAAAGTCTTCATTAGGGCTGACGGCGCAATCGAGGATTTCCGGTGCATCTTCAATACTGTAGATTTCCTGTCCGGTAACTATGTTCCAAACCTTAATCGTTCCATTAAATGAGGTCGTTACCAGCTTGTTTGAGCCTGGAATAAGATTACAGGCGCAAGCATCTTCGTGGTGTAATTGATGGGCAATATCTCCAGATGGTAAGTGCCAGACGACAACTTTATTTTCGAGAAAACCACATGCAACGGCAAAGGGGAAGTCCTCTTGCATATCGCAGTCGTTTACGTAACTGCTGAATCCCTCTAGTTGTTTTAATACTTTGTCCGCAAGGAAATCCCATATGACAACGCTGCCGCGGCTTGTAGTGTATAGAACAATTTCGCTATTTATGATTGCAGATAAAATTGGATCAAGACGTTTCTTTCCTTTTTCATCTTCATACTGTGAGATGAGTACTCGATAGACAGCTTTTGAGTTGGTGGGTAGGGGTTGTATCGCCTCCAAGCGGGCAGTGGGCAACCACTGCTGCCATCGGTCTATATCGGTAGAAAACTCAGAGAAGAACATCAGGTAATTGTAGAAAACCTGAACGAGGCGATCTTGGTCTTTGATCTCGGCGAGGCGCGTGTTATGTGATGAAACAAATGACTTTATCAGAGAATAAGTCACATCGGATGTCAACCGATAGACCGTCAATAGGTCATTTTCTAAGGTATAGATGCCGTCCCGTAGCAGGCGACTTGTAAGGTAACGCAAATCCGTAAACGTATCACGTAAGGAACCCGGCACGGCAGATTCATGAAGGTGGTACGCCAATTGATCCCATAAATACGGTTCGTCAGCGGGAAGATGGTACCAGTCCGTAATTCCATAAGACTCGAGCAATAGCTGTTGGATTTCGGTGTAACGCACCCCTAGTTTTTCTCTATTATAACTGTGCAGCAGGTCATGCAGGGTAATGGTAGCGGTGTTTGTGTCACGTTCGACAAGTGCCAGATCCACTAGCGCATCCAAAATTCCATCCAGGTCATAAGTATCCAAATCCGGACGCAGGTACTTCCATAGTTGCAACAGGGTCGCTTGTGGGATCGACGTGTCTTCAGGGAACACACCGAACGTATGGTAAAGTAGCTTATCGTTTTCTGCGGCACCAAAAGCGGCATCCACGCCAATCGTAATACTTACATCTAGATTATCATCCCGTCCCGGTAAGCCAGGACCACCATTAATCCGCGAAACACGATCATAGGTTTCTAGGTAGGCTTGACCGGAAATCCCTTTACGCTTCATCTGTGCGCCAGCGAGTCGCAATGCCAGAAACAAATAACCGAGTTTTTTGGCGACTTCGACCAGATGGGGGTCATTCCCAACCCAGCTTTGCAAATAGGCGACCGCCTCCGTTTTACCGACCAAGCCCAACCGATATTCATTGGCATTCAACAGGTTGTTGATCTGAAGATTGCGCGTTGTTAACAACAAACGGGTAGCGGTACTAGAAATCAAATTGACAAATTGTCGTGCGATATCCACCGTCCATACATCATCCAGTATAAGCAGGCATTTTTTGGTTCCGAGTGCTTGCTGCGCATATTGGCGGGCAGTGGATTCGTCTAGGTAATGGCTTAGATCATCTTCAAGGGCAATCCCAATTGACCTGAACAACTCGAATGCGTTGGGTTGGCTACCGACTATCAACCAGATAATCCCGTCCGTAAAGGCAAACCGTACTTTGCGGTCATAGGCGAACTCCGTGGCTAAAACACTTTTGCCGTTTCCTCCAAGCCCCTCAATTGCGGTCATGCGCTTTTCCGATGGAAGATAGGCAGGATTATCAACATCGGCAATAACGAGGTTTTGTAAGGCTTGAATCGTCTCTGGTCGGCTTCGAAAATGGGGTGGTAATGCTGGTACACTGGTGAGGTTGCCAGGGGGGGTGACGGGTACAGCTAATTGACTCTTCAGGAGCGTTAACTTTTCCGCATAGCGGGTGTCATTACGGAAATCTTCACCGTGATAGTTGTTCAATGGGGCTGGGAAGTCCGCATACTCTCCGATACGTAGCACAATATTAATGGCTTTAAGTTGGTCGTAGGCATAGTGCCACTCATCGCGCACATAATCAGACGTGAATGCACCCGGTCCAGCCACCAACAAAAGTCGATCTGCCTTATCAATAGCGTGGCGGATTTCCTGTAAGAAGGTCAGTCCGCGATTAGGCATGGACATGCGATCCCACCATATCTCGAACTCATCTTTAAGATCATGATACAGCCGTTCGACAAACGGTTCATCATCCGCACGGGCGTAGGAGATGAAGATACGTCTACCACTCTTGGAGCCTGGTGCTGGACGTGATAATTCATCACGCACCTGTTCCATCAGAGAGTCGATTCTCGCTTGGATGTCGACACCAACAGTGCTGCGTAACTGCTGCATTAGTCGAATGATGGCAGGTGTGCTAGGTTCGATCTCACCGTGTTGAATAAGCATCTGGAGTGTGCGTGTAATGAATTCGTCCGGCGCACCCTCTAGCTGAACTTTCGCCAGCACATCTGTACCGAAGAAAGCTCCACCGATAAGCATCCTGC
>JBBSPQ010000354.1:0-3832 GCA_038258585.1 Pseudomonadales bacterium | reverse complement strand
TTTTAGCAATTCTTTCCGTCCATTCTCTATCCAGTTAGACGTCATATAGTCGGTTGTTTTGCGACTTTGCTCCGCCCGGGTGGTGAAATTGGTAGACGAAGTGCAGGATGCACGAGTGTCGCGAAGGACAGGAGTCCGAGAGCGGCCACAAGAACCAGCGCGGAGCGCTGGTAACCTGAAGCGGCACGAACGCAAATCCACCCTTCCTAAAGCCCGGGTGGTGAAATTGGTAGACACAAGAGACTTAAAATCTCTCGATCGAAAGGTCGTACCGGTTCGATTCCGGTCCCGGGCACCAATAAAATCAATGAGTTTAAGGATATTTCAAATTACTGGTCAATTTGATCCTTTAAATGCAAAGGCAATGTAGATAAATCCTCCCTAAAAATTCTTACTTTTCTCAGTGTAAATGAGCGACAAACCCAGCTATCTTTGAATGTCCTGGGCAGTAATTTAACCTGAAATTCCATTCTGATCATGGTTCTGAATATGGGGGCTTCGACAGTCCAATAGTTATATTGATACTGGTATGAATGAATTTATATCTAACCCTTTTGCTGCAGCGGAGGTTGAGGAAAAATTAGAAAATCTAAGGTGCTCAAGTTAATTGATTCATATTTGACTCTATAACTGCTCCACTGAAACTGACTGGTTCATCGTTTTAACCGAGCCATAGGCCGTTAGGAATGAAATATCGGCAGCATCCCGGCCAACACATATTTTAACCATATCTGCTTCACGAGCCATGCCAGTGGCGTCGATAATATGCCACTCACCTCCTAAGAAAACCTCTGCTACAGCATGAAAATCTTGAGGAACGACGCCCAAAGCGTAAACACTCGTCATCCTGGCTGGAATCCCGGCAGCGCGTACTAATGTGATAAGTACATGCGCGTAGTCGCGGCACACTCCGCGCCGTTCGACAAATGTGTCCAGCGCTGTTGTATAGGCATCACTTATCCCCGGTTCATAAGCAAAACGCTCGAATATCCAATCACACATCGCCCCGACTTTCTGACCACCTTGGGTCTCTCCAAATTCAGACTGCACAAAGCTTAGAAACTTATGCGATGGGCAATATCTAGATTCATTCAGATAAGCGACTGTCGGTCCAGGAAGTAAGTGCATAGGGACTTTTTCTAGTGTCCGATAATCAGTCAAGACACGGTTGATCTCTATCGTCGCAGAATAGTTAACTACTATTTGCCCACCCGACCGAAGCCATATCCGCTCCCCGATCAAATCTTCACCTGGCACGCGGGCAAAATATTGGTGTTCTCCGATGTCCAAATTAGTCTCTAAAACATTTTGTTCAGGAATATGCGCTGCCTCCAATTGCAGCATCAAATCAACAGGTTCACCAAAATCATAATTCAGCGCGGCTTTGACTTTCAATTTCATCTGCTTCTAACACCCTTTTAATATCTGACATATGTGGCGGAAGGTTTAATGTAGCGATCTATTCGGGGAAGTGTAGCAAATGAGTTCCCAGATTTTTAATACTTAATCCGAAATATGGAACTATTTCGGTGGGACGTCGCATCGTGATATCCGTTGCTGGTTATCCGAAAGGGAAAATCTAAATGGCTTCACCTTTTGGAACTTTCTGGTGATTGCTGGCGCGGCTTCGGTTGCCCTCGGTATTGGGTTCAAGGATTACGTCAGCAGTTTGATCGCAGGGGGGGTGTCGCGATTATCGAGCGCCCTTATCGCCCCGGCGACTGGGTGGAGATCGGCAACGATGACGGGGAAGTCAAAAGGGTCGGATTTCGCGCACTCCAGATTTTCACCGCGGAATCAGTATTATGGCTGCAACGACGCCACAGTAAATTCTACCCCAATTCCGCATCTAAACTCTCACTCACAACGCATGACTTGCTGCGGCGCAGTATTCGCCGCGCGCCAAGCCTGCCCTCCAACGGCCAACCAGGAAATTAACAGGCTCACTGCTAGAGTTGCACCGAACGGCAAGAATGTCAGTGGGATCGGATCAATAAAAACATTGAGATAAGCTTTCCCCGCAATGTACGCAAACGGCCAGGCCAATAGATTCGCTATTATCACGGGCAGGCTAAAATTCCTGAGCAACATGAAAACAATTTGCCTCCCACTTGCGCCAAGTGTTTTTCGAATCGCAATTTCGCGTATGCGTCGCTTAGATATCAGAATGGCCATCGCGTACAGACCTATAGTGGAAATCAACCAGGCTATCAAAGCGATGCCGGTGAATCCTTGAGTTATCCTTGCAAAGCTGGAGTAACTGTCGTTGAAATATTCTGACACGAAGCGTCGGTGAAGTGCGACATTTGGTGCCAGCTCTTTCCAAAGCGAATCTATCGCGGCAAGAGCGTCAGCAACATTGTCTTCTGACAAGCGAACTATGTGATATCTCGCCTCTGGAATGAAAAGATATACTTCGGGTAGTGAGCCGTAACGGCTTGCGATTGATAGCGTTTTGTCTTCGACAACGCCGATAACATTAAAGGGTCTTGCTGCTGCTTCGCCAGTAACGCTTCTCGGCATATAAACCGTTTGGCCAACAATCTCTGAAATGAAATTGTATCCAAGCCCTTCCGCAAGTGAACGTGAGATGACAAGGCTTTGTACACTGAATGTCCCCGGTCTGGTGGCTGCAAAGTCGTCTGCGCGGTTCGGATCGAATAGGCGTCCAGCGACGAGGTCAATACCAAAGGTTGAGAAAAAATCATATCCGACTGTATAAACGGCTGCCGACTGTTCTATTGCCGAACTGGAGGGTGACGAAGCCAGCAACATGCGTCCTTGTGAACTATTGGTCCACGGCAGTATCTGCATTGTAGTGGTGGACTCAACCTGGGGAAGTCTCGCCAACTCTTCCCGCAGACTTTGATGCTGTAGTCCACTGAGCTCTGGGGTGTTTTCGATAACCAGCAGAGAGTCGCCGGTGATTTCACGTTCGGCGCGTTTCAGCTCACTGTTTTGTTGATAGACGATAGTGAGAGAGATCAACAAAAATGCGGCCAAGGTAAACTGCACTCCTACCAAAGCGATGGCAAAGAAACGCGATCCTCTGTGCGCTGGTCCAGCTCGCAGAGACGAAACTGTTTGAACTCGTGACAATGCGAATGTGGGATAGAGTCCTGCCGTCAGAGTCACCGCAACGCCGAGCATAAAAAGCGAAACCAGACCCCATCCAGCAAAACTGGTAGACAACAATGAACGCAGATCGATACCTGTGTTGCTTCTTACGATAGGTAATAGCAATTCAATGATTGCCAGCGCCAGTATCAGCGCAGTAGCAGTGAGCGTAGCCGCCTCGACTAAGTGTTGACTAATTATCTGATACTGCTGGGCACCAATTGCCTTTCTTAACCCGACTTCTTTAGTGCGGGAGGCTGCCCTCGCCGTGGAGAGATTAGCAAAATTAATACAAGCGACAATCAGCACTATCGTACCCAGCACAAGCAAGAGAGCCGGCACTGAGATTGCACTAAGCTGTGGAAACAGGGTGTCACGAACCGCAATCCGTAAAAGTTCGCTCACCGGGACGGTGTCGAATACAAAATCCGCTATTTGTCGTTGTGACTCAGGAACGTGACGACTTACAAACGCCGGTAGTTCATTTCTCAAATTTTCTGCATCGAAGGAACTGTCGCGCGGAAGCAGGACGTAGGTCGTATTTCCATTTGAGAACCAATCCTCAGAAGTTTGCGCCGCGCGGTCTTGTCCGTAGAGGGTTTGGATTAATATCTCGTATACATCTCTGGACGCCAGAAGATCCAATCGCAACGGCGCTGCACTGGAGTTTCCAATGTGGGAGGGTTCCTTGATGCGGTCGAGGACACCGGTGACA
>JBBSPQ010000353.1:0-3840 GCA_038258585.1 Pseudomonadales bacterium | reverse complement strand
CATTCAACGCCCGGCGTCGGTTTGATCAGTCCTCCTCCGCATCACGATATCTACTCAATCGAAGATATCGCGCAGCTGATTCACGATCTCAAAAACGCCAACCGTGAGGCGCGCATCAGCGTAAAACTGGTGTCCGAAATTGGTGTAGGCACCATTGCAGCTGGCGTTACGAAAGCCAAGACAGATCACCTTGTCATCGCTGGTCACGATGGTGGCACCGGAGCATCGCCGCTTACGTCAATCAAACACGCAGGCCTGCCATGGGAATTGGGTCTGGCTGAAACTCATCAAACTCTTGTTATGAATAATCTGCGTTCGCGCGTGGTGCTGCAGACTGACGGCCAACTAAAGACCGGCCGCGATGTAGCAATTGCCGCTTTGCTCGGTGCCGAAGAATTCGGTTTTGCTACTGCGCCGCTTATTACGCTGGGTTGCATCATGATGCGCAAGTGTCATTTGAACACCTGTCCCGTAGGTATCGCAACACAGGACCCAGAGCTGCGCAAGAAATTCAAAGGTAAGCCCGAGCACGTCGTGAACTATCTGTTCATGGTGGCAGAGGAAATGCGTGAAGTAATGGCGTCACTGGGAATCCGCAAAGTGAACGACATGATCGGCCGCGTTGATCTGCTGCAAACTGACGCAGCAATCAAGCATTGGAAGGCCAGTGGCCTCGATCTGACCAAGATCCTCGCGCCAGCCAAAATCATTTTTGACAATACCGAGGTCTATCAAACAATCCAACAGGATCACGGTCTGGACAAGGCACTGGACAACCAGATCATCAAGCTGGCCCGTAACGCATTGGAGAAAGGTGAGAAGGTCAACATCGAACTGCCGGTAATCAACATCAATCGCGTCGTCGGCACCATGCTGTCCAACGAAGTGGCAAAACGCTTCAAGGAAGAAATGCTGCCCGAGGACACAATCAACATCAAGCTCAAGGGTTCTGCCGGTCAGAGCCTTGGCGCATGGCTAGCCAAAGGCATCACGATTACTGTGGAAGGGGATGCTAACGACTACGTCGGTAAAGGCTTGTCAGGCGGCAAGATCATTATTTATCCGCCTAAAGTCAGCACTTTTAAGGCAGAAGAAAACATCATCGCAGGCAACGTCAATCTGTACGGCGCAACCAGTGGGGAGGCCTATTTTCGCGGAATCGCTGCGGAGCGCTTTGCAGTAAGAAATAGTGGCGCCACTGCAGTGGTTGAAGGAATTGGCGACCACGGCTGTGAATACATGACCGGTGGTCGCGTGGTTATTCTTGGCAAGACTGGCCGCAACTTCGGCGCCGGTATGAGTGGCGGTGTGGCTTACGTGTGGGATTGTGACAGCGATTTCGTCAAACAGTGCAACGCCGAAACTTACGAGCTTGAAGCAGTGCAGGACGCTGCCGATATCAGCGAGCTGAAAGAACTGATCAACAACCATCTGCGCTACACCGATTCGGCCGTCGCCAAGACCATTCTGGGCAATTGGGAACAATCGCTGGCGCAGTTTGTGAAGGTCATGCCAACTGACTATAAGCGCGTCCTCGCAGAACGCGCAGCGAAAGTAGAGAAGCAGGCTGTCGCCGTCTAAGACCGCAACAGTGACAAGCATTGAGAATATTTGATTAATTGGATGTATTGATGGGCAAAATTACAGGCTTTAAAGAATTCCCGCGCAAAGCAGAACCCTATCGTCCTGCCGCAGAGCGCTTACTCGACTATAAGGAAATCTATACCGCTCACGACGAAGCGCACCTGAGCACTCAAGGCGCTCGTTGCATGGATTGTGGCGTTCCCTTCTGTCAGTCAGGTGAAGGTTGTCCGGTATATAACCTGATACCCGAATGGAATGATCTTGTTTATCACGGTCGCTGGGAAGAAGCACTGGATCGCCTGCATAAGACCAATAACTTTCCCGAGTTTACGGGCCGTGTGTGTCCGGCACCCTGCGAAGGTTCCTGCGTACTGGGCATCAATGAACCAGCGGTTACCATCAAGAATATTGAAAACGCCATTATCGACAAAGGTTTCGAGAATGGTTGGGTGACCGCAAAGATCCCTGCGTTCAGAACCGGCAAGAAAGTCGCTGTGGTTGGTTCTGGCCCTGCCGGACTCGCCGCTGCTGCCCAACTGAATCAGCTTGGCCATGAAGTCACTGTGTATGAGCGCGAAGATCGCATTGGCGGACTGCTCATGTATGGCATCCCAAATATGAAGCTGGAAAAGGATGTGGTCAATCGCCGCGTCAAACTTCTCCAAGACGAAGGCGTGAAATTTGTTGTCAATGCCGACATCGGTGGCAGTGGTCCCGGTGCCGTCGCCGTCGATTCTTTGCTAAGTCAAGTCGATGCGCTGTGTCTGGCCACAGGCGCCACCGCTGCGCGTGATCTCAAGATCGCCAACCGCGAGGGCGAAGGCATTCATCTTGCGATGGAGTTTTTGACTGCAAACACCCGCAGCCTGCTGGACTCAAATCTGGAAGATGGCAACTACCTCAGCGCCAAAGACAAGAGTGTGATCGTTATCGGTGGCGGCGACACGGGTACCGACTGTATTGCCACGTCTCTACGTCACGGCTGCAAGACTCTGGTGAATTTCGAAATCATGCCACGCCCGCCGGTAGAGCGCGCTGAAGACAATCCGTGGCCATTGTGGCCAAAGATTTACCGTGAAGATTACGGTCATCTTGAGGCTCAATACAAATTCGGCACCGATCCCCGCGCCTATTCAATTTCCGGAAAGGAGTTCGTGCGCGATCAGAATGGCAAATTGTTGGGAATCAACACCGTAGAAGTGGATAACAAATTTCAGGAAATCCCCGGCACGGTAAAGTTCTGGGAAGCAGACCTGGTTCTGCTATCGATGGGTTTCCTTGGACCAGAGCATTATGTCAGTAAACCATTGGAGTTAGAGCTCGACCCACGCTCCAACTATAAGGCTGCGTACAAGTCATTTGTCACGAGCAACCCGAAAGTATTTGCCGCCGGTGACTGTCGTCGCGGACAATCGCTGGTAGTGCGCGCGATAGATGAAGGCCGCCTAGTAGCTGAAGAGATCAACAAGTTTCTGATTTTGTAAGAGCCGGCCTGCTGGCTCCTACAGGCAATGTGCGATACAGGATATGTGGGCGAAGACATTAAAGGGAGGGTAGCGTTGATAAACCCGCCCGCATAAGATTGCCAAGGGAATATAACCACCGGGAAGTCGCGCCATGCAAGAGAACGTACTGGAACTCAGCAAGGTCAGCAAAAAGTACGGCGCGTTCACCGCAGTCGACAACATCAGCTTCGCTATCCCCAAAGGCACCATTTACGGCTTTCTCGGCCCTAATGGTGCCGGCAAGACCACCACCATCCGAATGATTCTGGACATCCTCAAGCCTGATTCAGGCAGCATCGAAATTCTTGGCCATTCAAGTGCACTCGACGTACGCCACCGCCTCGGTTACCTCCCCGAAGAAAAGGGCTTGTACAAGAAGATGAAGGTGTGGTCGATCATCAGTTATTTCGCCATGCTCAAGGGAATGGACAGAAAGACATCCAAAGTGCGTGCCTTCGAATTGCTGGAATCCTATGGTCTCAAGGATTACGCGGACGCCAAGGTCGAGTCGCTGTCCAAGGGGATGGGCCAGAAGGTGCAGGTGCTCTCCGCCGTCGCCCACAGACCCGAACTCGTAATCCTCGATGAGCCATTCTCCGGACTCGATCCGGTCAATCAGGAAGTCCTCGAACAACTGATTAATGACATGGCGGCGAACGGCCAGACTGTCATTTTCTCCACTCACATCATGCAGCACGCCGAGCGCCTGTGCGACCGCATGCTGCTGATCGCAAAGGGCCAGAAAATTTTT
>JBBSPQ010000352.1:0-3846 GCA_038258585.1 Pseudomonadales bacterium | reverse complement strand
TGCTGCATCTTTCAGTGATTTCTATGATGATTGTGCGTAACCAACCTCCCCGATTATTGGTTTTTGAGCAGGGTTTCGATGTGATTGGCCATCTTGGCGAAGGCTTGTTCCCAACCTGTTGCGCCGGGCGAGTTTGCTGCTACGCCTGCGTGCCTCATCGTCATTTTTGTATGTCCATCAAGAGCCTCCAATAGGACGGTGACTTCGGTTGTCACGGGATGCTCGTCATGTATCCCAGAGTCAGACAGCGAAACCACGTTGCCATGTTCATCAGCCATGCTTTCCGTGTAGACCAGGCGCTCGTTACGGACAATCTCCGTGTATTCGCCTGCCATCCACATTTTCATAGTACCATCTGGCGATTCCATACAAATTAGGCGCTTACCACCCACGCGGACATCCATTTCGGCAACCGGAACGGTGAAGCCTTTTGGGCCGTACCACTGTTTGAAATGTTCAGGTTGTGTCCACAGTTGCCAGATGAGGGCTACGGGTGCATCGAAAATACGTTCAATCACAATGGCATCTTTAGAAATCGTGCGATTACTCATGGTCTTGCTCCTTCTTGTTCAGTTGATTGATATAGTCGTCCATGCGGTCAAAACTTGCTTCCCAGATGTGGCGGTACTGGTCTGTCCACCTGGAAATTTCTTTTAGGGGCGTTGCCTCGATAGTGCAGGGTCGATATTGTGCTTTTTGCCCCTGGGTGACTAGCCCTGCGCGCTCCAATACTTTGATGTGCTGAGAAATGGCTGGCAAACTCATATTAAACGGCTCAGCGAGAAACGGCTCGGCGAGTTCGTTAACGGTGGCTTCTCCTTGCGCTAAACGCGCTAAAATCGCCCGCCGGGTTGGGTTTGCCAATGCAGCAAAGGTCTGGGTTAGTCTATCCTCATCACTCCTCATGGTTATGAATCACCTTATTTAAACAGTTGCTTAATTAAGCTACAAGTAAAATACGATAATTTGTTCTATTTGTCAAGCGATTGGCCCAAATATGGTCGAAATTCGAACCTTGTCGTAACAAGGTAATGGCAGTGTATAGAATAAGACTAGGGCAAATTTGGATACCTGAAGAGCCGGTTTCTATGAATCGAACAGACCGATTGTTAGCGATAGTGCTGGAACTCCAGAGAAAAGGGCAGCAGCGTGCCGAAGACCTTGCTGTCAGTTTCGAGGTCAGCGCCAGAACGATCTACCGAGATGTCCAGGCTTTATCGGAAGCGGGCGTTCCCATTGTCGCCATCCAGAAAAAAGGCTATTCCCTTTCCGAGGGTTACTTTTTGCCCCCACTGCACTTCACCACCGAGGAAGCTTTGATTCTCGCGCTCGGCAGTGAATTTATGGGGCACAACTTTGACAGCCAGTATCGCGCTGCGGCGCAGGCAGCTTACCGTAAGATCGATGCGGTGCTAACGGATGAACTGCGTCAGGAAGTATCCTACTTAACCACCAATATCCGCTTTTTTGCCGCTAACCCATTGGATGAGCAGCAGCTTGAGACCCTCCGGTTGCTGCGAACAGCGATTGCGAAACAACGTAGTGTACGTTTCAAGTATGCAAAAAAGATCGCCACTTCCAGTGAGGCAACCGTGCGTGACGTAGACCCCTACAGCCTGGCACGGCTGTCTAATGACTGGCTGTTGATGGGATACTGTCATCTGCGTCAGGATATGCGTGTGTTTCGATTGGGGCGTATGGAACAGCTCAAAATTTTAGAAAAGCGATTTGACCGTCCGGTTAATTTCAAGCCGGAATGGATTGCAGCGGATGAGCAGCGTCCGGTGGAGGTCACAGCCCTTTTCGACTCGGAAGTCGCGCAATGGGTGCAGGAATCGCGTCCATTTTCCGTCATCTCAGAAGAAAAAACGTCCAAAGGCTTGCTGCTGACGCTCCGGGTGCGCGACGAGCGGGATATTTTCCAGTGGCTGCTCAGTTGGGGGAAGCATGTGCGTGTCATCAGTCCCGATGGACTGGTGACACTGATCCGGCAGGAAATAGAACAAATGACACAAAAATACTGACATAGGGGTGTCAAACGCCTGTCGTATGCTAAGGCTATCGTGCGATGAAAACACAGTAATCCCACAATGATGAGAAGGAGAACAGAATGGGACAGGCACTCGACATCGTAAACCAGTTCATGCATTCACAGGATACCTCGTTACTGGCAGATGAATTTAAATTCATTGGGCCCGTCGATCAAACCAACAGCATCGAGGCATTCGTGAAGCTCAACCAGAGCTTCTTCCCGCTGGTGACGGAGATGAGAATGCTCAAACAATTCGAGAACGGGGATGACGTTTGCTCGATCTATGAAATTGATTTTAAGCCGCCCACAGGAACTACACTCACCCTGAAGATCGCCGACTGGGTCGTTGTCAGGAACGACAAAATGGTTGAAGAACGACTTTACTACGATGCCCGTGAATATGCGGCTGTTGTTGGGCAATAGCGGGCAGCATTCAGCCGGGTAGAGGAGCGAGCGTGATGTTTCTGAAACCGAAAGCGACCATCAGCTTCGAGATGCAGGGAGGGAAGCGGCAGACCTCGCAAATTCAAGGTCAGGATAAAATTATTGTCGAAGCATCTGCCGAACACCTGTGGAGGTTGATCTCCAACTCGATGGAGCTTTGCAACTGGGGTTCTCCCGTGAGGGGAGTAAAGGTTCTCACTGATGATAGACATGAAGGATTCGATACGTGGCGAAGAGTGGATGCCGAGTTCAATGGGAAGCAAGGGCATTTCATCGAACGTAGAATTGAACACATTGAAGGCAGGAAAATGGCTGTCCTGATTGAAGAGGAGAGTTTCGGTCTGTTCCAGATGCTCGCCGAGGTCGGTTCTTCGCTGGAGATTGAACCACTCGGACCCAACAGGACGAAAGTGATTTTCACCTTCTTTCACAATGCGCGAGGCGTGCCAGGTTACGTCATGGATGGTCTTGTCATCCGACGGCAGCAGCGGCGCAATCGACTTGCTGCCCTCGCCTCCCTGAAAAAATACGCTGAAGAGGGTGTCACTGCACGGGAGCATTAAGGTGTAATCAATCATATGGGATGGGAGGGTGTTGGGTGGTTGAAACAGGAATAGCACGACGGCATCCTGCCCGTTCCTACAGGGAAATGAGAGGACGATGGCAAAAACAAAGTTCATATCAGAACACAAAGTCGTGCTGGATGATTTGCTACTTGCAATGCCGGGTGTCAATGCAAGCGTGGTTTTCGGATTGCCCTGTTACAGAGTGAGTACAGGGGTATTCGCAACCCTGTACGGGGACGGTGTGGGTATCAAGTTGCCCGCGACACGGGTGAGCGAACTGCTGGAAAACTCTAACTTTGTCCCGTTTCAGCCGTTTGGTCGTAACCGGGGCAAAGAATTCGTGCAAATTAATCACGATGACTCGGAAGACTATCGGCACGATCTAGCGCTGTTTGAAGAGTCCATGCAGTATGTGTTGTCCACACTTTCTGATAAGAAAGCGGACTCGGTAGTCGCCGAACGATTAGTGGCAGACGACTCGGAACGCCACTTCCGCTCCATTGCTGAACGGCTCATTAACGAAAACAGCGCAATCACACTGGGGAAAATGATGTCTTCACCGGGACTTCAATGCCAGGGCAAAGTCTTCGCGTTTTATTATGACCAGAAGATGGTCTTCAAACTCGGTCGAGATTTCCAGCCCGAATCATTTGGGATACACGAATACAGTCTGCTTGCGCCCTTTAAAACGAAGCCGCCGATGGTGGATTGGTTTGAGATTCCTGCTACCGAACAGCAGCGATGGGAGGAACTGGCAACATGTGCTTTACAATTTTTGTCGGGCAATTAAGCGAGGTTATTGAT
>JBBSPQ010000351.1:0-3849 GCA_038258585.1 Pseudomonadales bacterium | reverse complement strand
CTTCGCCTGGATTGACAAGTTCCGAGCCTTACTCATTCGCTATGATCGCAAAGATGCCAACTTTCTCGGTGCTCATCATCTCGCTTTTGCGCTCATTAACCTACGTCATTTGTTCGCACAGAAAGTTTGAATCAGTTCATCGTAGAAATCACTGGTCGGATCGCGCCATTCAAGCATATTTGAAGGAGGATTGCCTTGCTGTAGCCGCTCAGGAATGTGCGTGTAATGTGCATATGCCTCGCGATAGCGCTGCCAGATTGCCGACCAGACTCCTGTGTGTGCAGCGAGTTTCTCTGCGGCGGCAATCGGTCCCTCGGATTCTGGATTAAAGCTAAATTGGTAACGGCACAACTCCACGAATGCCCGCCATTCAGCCGGACTTCGCTTTTTTCGGAATGCTTCACTATCGTCGAGCCATTTGAGCAGATCTCCGGTTGGATCACTGCTGATAAGCTGATAGAAGTCACTTCGATCAAGCCGCTTTGTGCGAAATCGCTCAGCATCGATATTCATGAGATCGGGGAGGGTAAGCTGCATAGCGGCTCGGGTTTCTTTGTCCTGCGCAACATCCAGACCCAAACCGCCTTGCTCGGTTTGCAGGAAGGCAAGAATTGTCCAGTCTTTCGCGTTAGTCTGTGACCAGATCACGCCGCGATACTGAACTTCCGCAAGCGGTTTTAGATGATCAGGGCAGGAGTCCACAGCACGCAGATCCTGACGGCTGACGCCGGGCAGATAAAAAATGGGCGGCACGCCCGTCGGGAAAATTACATCGGGTAGGACACGTGCGAGTACACAGCGCAGCCAAATCGCAGGACCACGCCTGAGTGCAGGATCATATTCACCCAGCACAAACAACTCAGGTATTTCCTGCTGCAAGCGAGTGATAATGACTTCCCACTGGCGATCAGAGTCCGTCCATAAAATACAGTGAGGGGCGGCTTGTACATTGGGATTGTATCGGGCTGCGCCGCGAACAGACGCTGCAAAATGATCAATAATGCGCATAGGCGAACTCATTGTACTTTTCAAGCTTGCACTACTTGAGTCTTGAACCCAATAAATCCACTTACGTTGGATCGAATCAAGGCTGTTTTGCCGCTCGCGCTGCCTGCTTTTCCGCCAGCGTCAGGTGATGGTCGTTGATCCGGTCGCCCTTGAAAAGCGGATACCAGAACGAAGATTCTACATCTTTACCGCGATCTTTGCCCCAATCAATTTTAGGCTTGTCGCGCAGCACGCCCGCATCCTTTTTGCCAACGTCCGGCACGCTCATGAAGGGACGAATGTTCAGGCGCACGCCGTCGTTGATGTCCGGGTTCCAGCCCATCGGCTGAGCTTCAATAGGCTTCCAGCGCACGAATATATCATAGGGATCTTCGCCTTTGAGAATCAACTCCAGCCGTTTCTTGAGCGTCTCGGCAGCAGCGAGCTTTTCTTGTGCGCCATCCTCGTCGCTGCTGACACCCTGCTTCTGTCGCGTGATCCAGTCGCCCAAATATCCGTAGATCAGCGTTTCCAGCAGCTTGTCATCGAGCTTGTGGTAGTTGACCAGGGCGGCGAAACCATCGCGCAGACCGTCCCAGATGTGCCAGATGAATGGGCGCTGACCGAAGAGAGCACAGTGCTGGCTGAAGAACTTATCGCGCAGCCAAGTATCCAGCGATTTGCCTGCATGATCGGCATTCGCCAGCAGTTGACTCAGCACGTCATTGCTCCACGCATCGCCATAGGCCGCCGCCAGTAGATTAAGCAGGCGATCAGCCGCCGGACGCTCCCCGCGCACGGGCGGGATGCAAACAATGCCGTCTTTATCTGCATAGGTCAGCAAGTCGCTGGATTTATTCACTAATGCCCGCGCTTCATCCGAGAGTTCCATCTTGCTGTCGAGTTCGGCGGGCCAGCGATAGCCGAGCAATCGAGCAACTGCCACCTGCAAGACTGTCTCGTCGAAGCGAAGCGCTCCGTGATCTGTGTGCTTGGTCGCTTCATTCCAGATCACGCTGCCGCAGGGATGTCCATGAAAAATCCACTGTAACGGATCATCAGAAAAAGGTTGGGGCAACCCATTAGGATACTGCTCTTCTGCAACTTTTTGCCAGGTTGCCAGGTCAAAAGCGATTTTCGATAAATATCCGTTATCGACACTTAACGACTGATTCATCTCACGAACGGTCTTTCCAAAAGAAGCGGAATAACAATATGACCAAACCGCGGGAAGGAGTTTTTCATCGAAGGGAAGAATTACAGGCACAGTATTTGCAAAAAATTCACCCGTATACATTGTTGGTACCAGACTACTGACACGAGCAATGCCAACTCCCTTTTTCCCCCAAACCTCTCTCCCTCGAATTGCACCAGTGTTAGCTCCTCCAACAAATATGGGACGGTAAACAGCTTGTTCACGACCAGAAAACAAACTGAGATATGTAGCGGGACCTTGAAATGCAACCCATTCAGAGCTCAACATTTGTTCCCAAAAGCACCTCACAAAATGAGAATTATCACCTGTAGAAGTGCCTTGATATGCAAGTGCATATTTACTGAGTAAATCACTATCGGTCCGATCACCCAAAGTGATCATTGCATCAGGATTCTTCAGTTGATTTGTTTGTAGAACGGACTGGACTTCACCGGTAAACAGCAACTTGGCTTTCTCTTGCGTGGTATGAGGTTCAGAAACATCCAACCCACGAATCAGCTTGCTCGACTCGTTAGCAAATAGCCCGCCAGAAATCGTAGGCATAGTGCGGCTAATGCTGATAAGAATTGCCTTTACTACTTCACCACTGATCATTTCAAACGCACCTGCACCTAGGCGGGCAATCATGTGCCAAGTATCGTTGTGCAGAAGCTTTTTCCGAAAGAGCGTATAGCTGGAAAGGAACAGCCAGTTCTGTGGCAAAACAACGCAGGCTGTACCACCTTCCGCACAAAAATCGAGGCAACGCTCCAAAAAAGCGGTAGCAAGGTCAGCTTTACCTTCGTTGTGATGAAGTTCAATAAAATTCTGTAAAATCTCGTCCTGGTTGCCTCGTGCAAGATAAGGGACGTTCGTGATAATCCAGTAATACTTGCTCGCCAGCAGGGTAGCCGCTTTCGCCATACCCTGTGCCACGACTCCGGCAGCTTGGTGTTCGCCCTCTAGTTCTTGCGCCAGCGCTTGGTCAAAAGCATCACGCAGGTCTTCCCATCGCACAATGAGATTGGATTCTAGGCGCGTGGGGTTGATCAGGCTACCAAGCACGGGCGCATTCTGAAACATCTCGTACATACGGTTCAAGCCGAATTCCAGGTTTTTCTTTCCCAGAGCCAGGCTCTTCCATTCTTCACGAGCGGCTTTCACCGACAAGCCTGAACACGCAAGATGCAGTTCCGGGAGAACGCGATATCCTGCGTCCGCGTAGCGCCACGCCGTCAGCGCCAGCGCAAAGGCAGCAATCTCCACACAGCGCTGATCAATCTCCAGCCCATGCAGATTGTCGCGCAGTACAGCATCGCAGGCTTGCTGCGGCGTTAAGCCTTCCATTTCGGCGCGCATCGGTGCCAACATCAGTAGAGCGGAAACCAGAAAATGTCCCGATCCGCAACAGGGGTCAAGTGTCTTGAGTTCGCTCGGATCTTGAGGCCAGGCATCAAACTTCCCAGCGGCAGGTGCCCATACGCCGCCTGCATCATCGCGCACGAAGCGCAGGTAGTCCAGCGGCACACCGGGGAGGCTGGCTTTCTGGCGCAGTTCTGCTTCGTTTTCTGCGTTTTCAATACCTAAACAATCATTAATACTGGTTAGTAAATCTAAATCACTGGTAATCGATACCGTTGAATTATTTGATATAGTAGCTGTTATAG
>JBBSPQ010000350.1:0-3854 GCA_038258585.1 Pseudomonadales bacterium | reverse complement strand
GCATTGAAGCCTGTGCAAGTGCGACCCTTGATGTCTACAACAAGGTTCTGAATTCCTGATGGAGAGGACGCTGTCGCACGTTCTGACTTCCGGTAACTCTCTTTCACCGATGAGTGGTTCACGCCTATGCATAAACTGATCCAGCGACCGAGCACGGAATACCAGTACGCCTTCGACGTATGCGCGATGCATCTCTACACGAAAAGCCCAGCGACTTACGTGCAGACTTCGACTTTTTGTGAGGAGCAGCTTCAGAATCGCGTCAATCTGGTTCACGAGCCTATTCAAATCGGCGCGAGCGGTAGAGGCAGCGATCCAGCCCGATACCAACTGATCGTGTGGACGCAGCCCGAAGCCGATCAATTAGAGCCAACGCTAGAGCAGGTCAAGGCGAGCCTCGATGTTGATGGCAGCCTCGTGATTCTTCATTCGACGTGGTTGTCGGCTTATCTGCCGGAATGGACACGGAAGGATAATGCTCCGGCAAAGCAGCCTGTAGCGAGTGGTCAACTGCGACAAGCGCTGCAAGCTCAACACTTCAGGACGGTGCAGGTGATCGGCTTCAACAGCGTGACTTCTCTCCTGTGGAACCGCGTATGGCTGCTGCTCTCAAAAACGTCTCGGCGTGACTGGGTGGATCGTGCACGGCTTCAGATGCAGCGCTCCTACGTCACGGCGGGAATACGCGCCCGTATTTCTCCCGTCCAAATCTGGATACTGCGCCATGATTGACCAAAATTCGCTTACTCAAGCCGTGCTTAAAGCGGACGCCTGGCTCGAATCGATGCGATCAGAAGGCGGATACGGCGGCCCGGTCGTGCATTGGTGGCAGAACTGCCTGCAATTCACCGGGGCTGGGCTGGACTGGCGCTACGAAGGGGTTATCGTTGGCTACATCACGCTCTACGAAAAGACCGGACAGCGAGTCTGGTTGGAACGGGCGATCCGCGCGGGCGATGATCTCGTTAAGGGGCAGCTTCCCTCAGGGAACTATAGCCATTCCTCGTTCGAACTGAATCCTTACAGCGGCGGTACGCCTCACGAGGCCGCCGCCGATATTGGCTTGCTGAGGCTAGCGCTCAAACTGCGCGAGCTTGACGATCCGCGCGCGGATCGCTATGCGGAAACGGCGCGGCGCAATCTTGAGGACTTCTTCATCCAGCAGCATTACGATAAAGATAGCGGGAGCTTTCGGGATAACAAGAGTCAAGAAGCCTTCGTCCCGAACAAGGCGTGTACACTGACGGAAGCGCTGTTCGCGCTGTCCGAGTATACAGGCGATGATCGCTACGGAGCGCTGTTTGCCCTCTCGACCCTCAATCGCGTCATGGAGTACCAAGTCGATGGCGATGCGCTCCTTGACGGGGCGGTCTACCAGAACCGGTACAAGCGTCAGCTCGTAGACCTGTTCATGCCGTATTACGTGGCTCGGTGCGTGCCTGGCTTAATCGACGGCTATCGCTGGTCATCGGATGAGCGATACCTTGACGCGGCGCAGCGCGCGCTGCGCTGGGTGATGCGGCATCAACTGGCGGACGGAAGTTTCATGCAGGCGGTTTATGCGAAAGGGCGAAGCAACCGCTATCAGCAGTGGGTTGCAGGCGTCGGGGATATACTGCGGGCTGCTCGGCTGATGGAGTCCTATGGGGTTCAGACTCAATTCGAAGCCAGCGAAAACTGGCTCATGTCCGGTCAGCTTGGAAGCGGCGGTTTCAAATCGGCATACGGATTTGGTCTGCAAGTGTCGCAACGCGAGAAGGCGGGTTTGCCAGATTTTCGTGATCTGCTCCCCGTCTGCGGTTGGACAGATAAGGCATTTCGGTATCTCGCGCTACAGCTTCAATCGACCGAAACCCTTGTGCCAGATTTGGCCGCGGCGCAGTCGATTCGGCTGAATTGCAGCGTAGACGGGCAAGCCGCCGTTTATGCAGAAGATCAACAGCAGATGCTGATTAGCGACGTGAGTGGCAAGAAAACCTTCTACGAGTGGCAAAAGGGCGAAGCGTGGTCGCGCGTTTCCTCGGTTGAAATGCTTTGGAAGTGAATTATCGCCGATGCACGGCGGCAGGTAATAGCGCCTGATAGCGCCTGAACCTGATCGCTAGGGCTGATAAGGCGTTTGCGGCGGCTTATACATGATTCTGGTATAGCCGGAGTCATAAACCCGCCAGAGTGTCTCGGTTTCGTTGACCGAATAAACCGGATAATTTTGTAGATCCATCGAGCTGACGACTCGATCCGTGAGCACGAGATGGCGCACGGAGGTAGCTACATAATTTCCGCCATACGTATAAAAGTTGCTCTCGTTTTGTACGGGATTGTTGTAAAGCCACACGCCTAACAAATGGCCCCAAAGATCGGTCCAAATCTCTGTATCATGCGTATGCGTATCAACCCAGGTGAGGGCTTCTAATTCATAGTTGTTAAAAAAGAAGAAACGGTTACTCACCAAGGGGTCATTCGTGAATTTCAACGCGGAACCTGTTATGCCCAGCAGAACAAATAGATATAAGGCAGCAACGCCGAGCAATTTACGTGACCCTGACAATCGTCTCAGAATATCGGAGACGAGGATTGCTGCCAGCAAAGCCATAATCATGCCAAAGGGCACAAAGATTCTTAATTGCAAATTATCAAATTTATTAATGCTGAGGATGTCTGTTATCGCACCAATGCCTACTTGAGTTGCAAAGCCCAGATAGAACACAACGGCAAAAAGGAGGGATGGAGAAACATCTCTTCGGTTGTAAAGCCGGTAAACTAAAACGACACAAAATAATAAGGATAGCCCAAGAATGATCCACTGTGCGAGCGTAATTAATCCATAAACGTAAATGCTGGCCCATATCGAACCCACACGGGCGTACGAGGATGGAACCAGTGAGGTTGTGGAGGTTGTCGTCGCGGTATCACTTGCCAAGAAAAGAACACTAAGGCGCTCTCCTGCTTTGGAAAGACTTGAATAAAATGCTAATGCCGGATGATAGATATACGAAATAATGATGTAACTGATCAGCAACGTCGTCAAAATCAGATAGGTAAAACGCTGAACGGCATAACTCTCGATAATCTGTTTAGAACGGAGCTTTAGGATCAGAATAACAACCCAGCCCACAATCGTGCTAAGGATGAAGGTCATTGAGATGGTCGAGGCGAAAAATACATGGGTCGTGACCATCCCCAAAAAGAAAATGTAAAACAGAATGATATAGACAATCAGCGAGCGCAGACTATTTCGGTTCTGATAACTCTTGATCCATATATAGATCATCAATATTGCATACGCCCACGTGAGCTTCTCGTGTGTCTGACGTAGTAGATAGAAAACCGTGTCGGGAACGAGCAGGACAAAAATGATCCCTAGCGCAGCAACCGTGTTTGAGTTTGTGACGGTACGGAAAAGCATAAATAGGAACAGCCCAATGACGGGAAACCACAATCTGCTGAAGAACTGGAGTGTTCGAACGTCAAGGGATGTGAGTGCGCTCAGAAATACGATGACGGATTGGTAGCCAAAGCCATAGGTATAAACATCCTGGACACGATCAGTGAGCGGAGTCGTTCCCAAGTTTTGCACAAGTTCAATCGATTGATTGAAGCGCATTTCATCAGGATCGATATTATTTATACCGAAGCGGCTCATGTGATAAACAGCGACGGCAAGGTAAAGCATTAGCGCGACAATCACGATTTTGCTTAAGTTAGAGCTGTTGCCTGCGGAATTCTTGCTCACTCTTGTTACATCACCTATCTGTGCTGGAAAGCATCCCTAGACGGCGAGATTTTCGTATCGATGCAAACATGTAGGACGTCTAACCATGCTGACGTAACCTGCCGCTTATTTTCCCTCGACT
>JBBSPQ010000349.1:0-3855 GCA_038258585.1 Pseudomonadales bacterium | reverse complement strand
CTGATAACACAGTAAAAAAACAGGAAGGTATCAGCTTTCTGTTGATCGATATGAAAACCCCAGGTATCAAACTTTCACCGATCTTGTTGCTGGACAAAACGCCAGAAGTGAATGAAGTGCACTTCGAGGACGTCAAGGTTCCGGCAGAAAATCTGATCGGAGAAGAAAATCAGGGCTGGACTTATGCCAAGGTTTTACTGACCCATGAGCGAACCAACATTGCAAACGTCCCGCGCTCCAAGGTGCGTCTGGAGAAACTCAAAGAATTGGCTGCGCGCACACCGGACGGCGACGGTGGCACGATGATTAATGATCCTGTTTTCGCCAAAAAGATAGCGGAAACCGAAATACAGGTAATGGCGCTGGAATATGCCGAATTGCGTACTCTGGCCGCGGTAAGCACCGGCAAGGCACCGGGACCGGAGTCCTCTATTCTTAAAATTGTTGGCACTGAAGCAACCCAGTATCTGGATGAGTTGTATATGGAATTGGCGTCTTGGCAAAGCCTGCCGTTTGTGCCGGAACAATTCGAGGATGACTTCGACGGAGTGACAATAGGCACTGATGCGGCAGCAGCCACTGCACTTACTTATTTCAACAATCGAAAGCAGTCAATCTATGGTGGATCTAACGAGATTCAGAAAAATATTATCAGCAAAGCTGTGCTTGGTCTTTAAGATCAAATTAAAAAAATTGAGGCATAACTGTGGATTTTTCATATAGTGATGAGCAGCAAATGCTGCAGGACAGTGTGCAGAAATTCGTGCACAGACATTACGGGTTCGAGGAACGCAAAGAGATACTCGCCAGCGCGACAGGATTCAGTAATGAGCACTGGCAACTATTTGCGGAACTGGGCTGGCTCACCGTGCCATTCAGTGCTGACGACGGCGGCTTTGGTGGTCTGGCGACCGACTTGATGGTCATGATGGAAGAGTTCGGCAAAGCGATGGTTGTAGAGCCATTTGTTGCCACGGCGGTTATGGGCGGCGGTCTACTGAGTGCTTTGGGTAACGAGTCTGTTAAAGGTCAGTGGCTGCCTTCTGTAATGGAAGGCAAGTTGCAACTGGCCTGTGCGTTGACGGAAACCGACAGTCGCTACAATCTGGCCAATGTCGCCACTTCTGCTCAGCGGGACGGCGATACCTACGTTGTGAATGGGAAGAAAATATTAGTGCTAAACGGCCCTGGCGCCGACAAGCTTCTGGTTTCTGTGCGAACTGCCGGAGATATGCGTGACAGCGATGGAGTGTCTATCCTTTTAATTGACGCCGATTCGGATGGGGTCAGAAAGACTTCGTATACCAATGTGGATGGTCATCGAGCTGCGGAGATCACGTTTACTGATGTTCGAGTCCCCACTGATCAACTTCTCGGAGAACCGGGAAAGGCGTTGCCTGCGATTCAAAACGTTGTTGGTATGGCAACGATAGCCATCTGCGCTGAGGCGGTAGGTGCAATGGATAGTCTTCTTGCCAAGACGGTGGAATACAGCAAGACGCGCCGACAGTTCGGCACCGCCATCGGCACCTTTCAGGCGCTCCAACATCGCATGGCAGATATGTTTATCGAGTGTCAGTTAGCCCGCTCCATTGTGATGAGAACCGCAATGACATTGGACAGCGAGTCCATATTAGTTGATAGAATGCGTGCGGTGTCCGCTGCCAAGAGTCGTGTGGGTAAGGCGATACGCAAAGTGGGGCAGGAAGCGGTGCAGTTGCACGGCGGCATCGGCATTACTGACGAGTTAGACGTCGGCCATCTGTTCAAACGCATTACCGCGATTGAGACGTTGTTTGGTAATTCCGACTTTCATACTGCGCGCTTTGCGAATCTGTAAGGTCTAGGTTTCAAAGAAAAGGTTTTAAAGCTAGGGTTTAAAAAGGAAAAGTTTTAAGGAAAGCACTTTGAGTGAATTGATATTTGTACGCCATGGACAGGCTTCCTTTGGCGCTGAATCGTACGACAAACTGAGCCCTCTCGGGATAGAGCAAGTCCAAATTCTTGCCAATCATTGGCTGGAGAATGGGGAGCGCTTCGATCACATTTACAGTGGCGAGCTGCTGCGTCAACGAGAGACCGCCAGCGAGCTCATGTCACTGGTATCCGGCGGCGGACAGACGAATGCCACGCTGAACATCCATCCCGGATTGAATGAGTACAATGGCAGCCCTTTGATTGACATGTACCTGCGTGACCATCACCCCAAAGACGATGTCGTCCCCATGCCTATTCTCGAAAGAAAAAAATTTCAGCAGGTTTTCGAGGCGGCCACCTCGCGGTGGATCACAGATGAGTTGATCCCGACCGAACACGATATAGAATTCGAAGCCTGGTCTGCATTTAAGGCGCGCGTACATGGCGTTGTTGATGAAATCATGGCAATACATAGCGCTAGCGGTAGCAGGGTGTTGATATCGACGTCAGGCGGGGTTATTGCGCTGGCATTGCAGCGAGTCATCGCAATCCCGGATGAACAGGTCAGTGCCGCCAACTGGATGGTGAATAACAGTTCAGTGACGCGAGTAAAATACGGCAACGGCCGGGTGTCGCTGACGCTGTTTAATGGTCTCTCTCATCTGGAGAAGCCTGCACTGCACGACAAGATTACCTATCGTTAACAATCGATCGTCAACACCTAGCACTAAAAATTAGAAGAGACGAATACTGGTGACTTCAGAGGAATTACTGGATAAGGCGGGAGCAGTCAGAGCCGGCGAAGAGCTCGATCTCGGGCGCCTGCGGGAACACCTGCTGCCTGTGCTCGGTGGTGATCTGAGTGATCTGATGGTGACCCAGTTCCCCGGAGGCTTCTCCAATCTCACGTATTTGCTCAGTACCGGCTCAGACAAATGGGTTCTGCGCCGCCCGCCGTTTGGCAGTACAGTAAAGTCGGCACACGACATGGGGCGCGAGTTTCGAATCCTTTCAGCCTTGGGACCAGTATTTCCCTATGCGCCAGCGCCTGTGCACTTCTGCACCGATCAGGATGTTCTGGGCTGCGACTTCTATCTTATGTCTTGCATTGATGGGGTTGTGATCCGAAAGAATTACCCGGATGGCATGGTGCTGACCCAACAGCAGACCCGTGAGCAGTTCTTTCAGCTGTTCGATGTGCTGGGCGAATTGCATTCCATCGACCTCAAAGAGGCGGGACTCGATAGCTTTGGTAAACCAGAAGGCTATGTGCGCCGACAAGTAGAAGGTTGGAGCAAGCGTTATCGTGACGCGATCACACCCGATGCGCCTGACTTCGGCGCGATCATGCAGTGGCTACATGACCATATGCCAGCGGACAGCGGTCTCGCTCGCGTCATCCACAACGACTACAAACTCGACAACGTGATCTGGTCTCCGCATGATCCAATGAAACTCATCGGCGTACTCGATTGGGAGATGGCCACTGTCGGTGACCCTTTAATGGATCTTGGGTGCACACTAGGCTATTGGGTTGAAGCCACAGACCCCGAGCATCACCGCCGCTTCCGCGCCATGCCTAGCGACACGCCAGGAGCCCCGACCCGTGCTGAAATCGTGGCACGATTCAGCGCACGAACGGGACTGGCAGTAGAGCGATTTGATTTCTACTTCTGCTTCGGCCTGTTCAGGCTTGCCGCCATTGGTCAGCAAATCTACTACCGCTATTACAATGGCCTGACCAAGGATAGCCGTTTCGCCACCATGATTGACAAGGTTCACAGCCTCAAGAGCATGTGTGATCAGGTGATCTTCACCTCTGATTTGTAATTTCCCTTCCTTGACCCTCACGTGTAGATGACGTATTTTCAGCTCCCACCGGTACCGAAGGCTCTCGCAGCCTTCTCGTTGTTCGTTTCCAAAAAGAAGAAAAATACT
>JBBSPQ010000348.1:0-3858 GCA_038258585.1 Pseudomonadales bacterium | reverse complement strand
TCGTGGGGTGTGCAGCGACCGGCTTCCGTGGCCCACCGTGCCAGACGACTGGGGGTCAAGTAGTCCTGAAAGCCTGCCCGAGAATGTTCCCTCCGCACACCACCTCAGCTACCGCATCTCCGGCAGCAAGATGTTCATCTCTTCAGGTGAGCACGATCTCACTGACAACATCATTCATATCGTTCTTGCTCGTCTGCCCGATGCGCCTGAAGGCATCAAAGGTATTTCCCTGTTTCTGGTGCCGAAATTCTTCCCAGACCAGAATGGAGAAACAGGTGAACGTAATAACGTTCAGTGCGGCTCCATCGAACATAAGATGGGTATTAACGGCAACGCTACCTGCGTCATTAACTTCGATGACGCTACCGGCTATCTGATCAGTCCGCCCAACAAGGGCATGAGTTGCATGTTCACCTTCATCAATGAATCGCGCATGGGCGTTGCCCAGCAAGCGTTGGCAAAAATTGAAGTGTCCCATCAAAATTCACTTCGCTATGCACGCGACCGTGTGCAATTTCGCGCGACTTTGCGTCAGCATCCGGACGCTGCCGCCGACCCGATCATAGTCCATCCCGACATCCGCCGCATGCTTTACACCCAGAGCGCCTTCGCAGAAGGTGGGCGGGGACTCAGCTATTTTCTGGCAAAGCAAACCGATCTTGAACGAGACAGCGATAATCCACAGATCAGAGAGAATGCAGAACATCTGCTGTCACTACTCACGCCCATAGCCAAAGGTTTTCTGTCCGAAGTATGTCAGGAGGCAACCAGCTACGGTGTGCAGATTTTCGGTGGCCACGGTTACGTGAAAGAAAATCATCAGGAGCAACATCTGCGCGACGCGCGCATAACGTCGATCTATGAAGGCACCACCGGCATTCAGGGTCTCGACCTACTTGGTCGGAAAATACTCGGCAGCCGCGGTAAAATACTGGAGCCATTTCTGCTTATCGTGAACAATTATTGTCAACACCATCACGGCGAAAAATTTTCTATTGCACTTCAGAGACAAATGCAGAGATGGACTGCCTTGACGGGCGAACTCGGAATGAAAGCTGTGCACAACCCTGACGAAGTGAACGCGGCCGCCTACGATTTCCTGATGTATTCGGGCTACACGGTGCTGGCATGGATATGGGCCATGTCAGCGAGAGTCGCTGAGGTAGCGCTTGAACAAAAACCAACGGGCCCAGATGCAGATTTCTATCGCGGAAAGGTCGCCACCGCGCACTTTTACTTCGAGAGAATTCTACCCCGAACTCTCGCACTGGATGCCAGCATAAGAGCAGGAGTTGGGACGCTGCCTCAGTGGAGCGTGGCAGCAGAATAGTTCTTTAATCAACCATTGGTTTCAACATTTGTGGCAGGCCTTGTAAATGATCGGGAGCAGAAACAGCGTCAGAAGCGTTGAGCTGATTGAACCACCAATCACCACAATGGCCAGTGGACCGCGTGAGCAAAGGAAGTAACCCGGTTACGATGATGATGATGCCTGAGGTTACGGGACGCGCCACGTCTCTTACAGCACGATAGATGATTTGCAAATGCGGTATCTTGCGCCCACCCTTGGGTTGCTGAGCTAGCGAGGATAATTCCCAGAGCCACGGCTTCGCGCAATTGTTGTGAGACGGGGCCGACAGCGCTTTCGATGACAACCGTGCGATCATAGAGCACATTAATGCTGGTGCCGCTGGGCAAATTCCCCCATACGCTGTTCAAGCGTTCGGTGACTTGCTGGCGACCCCAATGGATATGGGTGCCGTCATCAAAATCCGACGTGATAGAGGTTAATGCTTACTTGGAGATTGAGCGCGGGGATCTTCTTGCTATACCACAGACCCCGTATCCCGAAGGGCACACCGTCTTAGTTATTCCAAGTGATCACTCCAGTGGGAATTCCGGAGATTCCAGTGATTCTACCGAGCAAGAGCAACATGGCCAAACTCGCGTTTCCAATTAGGCTGCCGCCTCTCAAGTCCCCTGCAATATCGGGGTCTACCATTGCGCTTTATCCGAAAGAAAGGATTATGGGCAGTGTAAAATAGGACGAGCTCAAGGTTCAGGTGCTTTAAGAAACGTTAGAGTCTATTTATTTCACCATGTCATTATGGGGGCAACAATACTACAATCACAGGTTCACATTTTATACCAGTGTCAATATTTTCGGCCGTTTTAATTCCACCTTTTACCCGCTCGGCAATACTATGCGCGAGACTACCCATGAGAAGACGCACGTTCGTTAAAAATTTCGCTGCCGCAACTCTTTTTAGCCAAGCAGCTCCTGTAATGAGCGCGCAGTTGAAAGAGCGCATAGCACCAGCAATTGCAACCGCAGGTTTTTATCCCGATGTTGAACTCGACTTGCGCGCCGTTGTCGACCAAGCGAATTTGCTCGAAGGTCAGGCCACGCGAGTTTGGCGCTTCACGGGTAATGTTTTGAAAGGAGATTCGAGCGCACTACGCTTTATCGACGGCTCGGGCCATATTCCTTTGATTAGAGTTCGAAGAGGGCAGAAAATTCGCATCCACTTCGAAAACCATTTGCCCGAGCAAAGCATCGTTCATTGGCATGGCTTAAATATTGCTCAACGCATGGATGGACACCCGATGTATGCGATTGAACCCGGCGAGCGATACGTCTATGAAATCACCATAGATAGTCGCGCAGGGACGTATTGGTTTCATCCTCACCCCCACGAGCGCACGTCCTTTCAGGTGTACCAGGGCCTTGTGGGAATGCTGATCGTTCACGACTCCGAGGAGGACGCTGCTAACCTGCCGGCTGAGGATCGAGACCTTCCGTTGATGATACAGGACCGCTCTTTTAGTTCCGATAATCAGCTAGTCTACATCGACAATATGCGGCACAACTGGATGATGGGTTTTAGTGGCGATAATGTGTTGGTGAATGGACGAGTGGGATATACCAAGCAAGTGCCACGAACCGCGCACCGCCTGCGAATTATCAATGCATCCAACGCCAGCCTATATCATCTTCGCTGGAGCGATGGTTCAGCCTTCAAAGTTATTGGTAGCGATGGTGGCCTACTTGAGAATGCAGTAGACCAGGCTGCTCTGACACTCGGCGTCGGCGAGCGAGTGGATATATGGATAGATTTTTCCAGGTATGAGGCTGGCGGTGAGTTGCACTTGTTAGCCGAATCCTATACCCCTTCGCTACAGAATTTCACTGCCGAGCAACGTGGCGCTCCTTTGTTGGACGGCGCCCGTCCGATCGCCAATTTTAAATTTGATAATGCGCTAGCGGTACCAGTGGCCCCTCCTTCGCATTTAAGCTCCTATCCCGAACTTAGCGACAATTCAGCGTCGAATTCTGAATCACCACGAACAGTCAGCATCGCGATGCGGCGTGGAAGTTTCTATTTGAATAATCGCGTTTTCGGCGGCATGCAGGATGTGGCTGATGAGGACGTCGTAAAACTAGGCAGCACCGAAGTGTGGGAGTTCTCCAACGACTCAGCGATGGGTATGGGTATGGGTATGGGTATGGGCGGCATGATGCAAATGGCCCACCCCATGCATGTGCACAATGTGCACTTCAGGGTATTGTCGCGAACGCGCTCGACGGAGCAGCCTGCCCTCCACAGACATCTCAGGACTGGATTCACCGATTATGGCCTGAAAGATGTTATCGTCGTGCTGCCGGGAGAGCGGGTACGAGTGCTGATGAAGTTCGAAAACTACACGGGCATTTATTTATATCATTGCCACATCCTCGAACACGAAGACTTGGGTATGATGCAAAATTATCGAGTCGACGCTTAAGACTAAGTCGGGGGTGCGAAAATATGGACTCAAATCGGTGCCGAGCGTGAGTCTCTCTATACTATAGATTCC
>JBBSPQ010000347.1:0-3881 GCA_038258585.1 Pseudomonadales bacterium | reverse complement strand
TTCTCTATACAGTTTTCTCAGCGTGATATTCAGGTGGGAAATCAACATGAGCTCGTAGTTCTCACAATTTCTGATTACTTAAATCTGGTTATTCAATTCACTCACAATCTTCCCATCCAATACCCGCACAATCCTCTTCCCCACCGCCGCGTCTTCCGGCGAGTGCGTCACCATCACAATCGTCGTCCCTTCATCATTTAGAGTACTAAGAATCTTCATCACTTCCGCTCCGTGCTCGCTATCCAAATTCCCCGTTGGCTCGTCGGCAAGAATCAGATTAGGTGAATTAACGATTGCTCGCGCAACAGCAACGCGTTGCTGCTGACCCCCGGAGAGTTGTTGCGGGAAATGTTTCATGCGGTGCGCCATATTCATTTTTTCTAACACGGCTTCGACTTTCGTCTTACGCTCGGCCGCCGGCGTTTTGGTGTAAATCAGCGGCAACTCCACATTCTCATAGACATTCAACTCGTCGATGAGATTGAAGCTCTGAAACACGAAGCCAATGTTCTCTTTGCGGAGCATCGCGCGCTGACGTTCGGAATAGCTGCCGACCTCTTCGCCTAGGAACCAGTACTTGCCACCGTCAGGGTTGTCGATCAAACCAAGGATGTGCAGCAGTGTAGACTTGCCGCAACCGGACGGACCCATGATCGAAGTGAACTCGCCCTCGGCTATTTCTAGATTGATTGCATCCAGCGCAGTGGTTTCCACTTCGTCGGTACGAAAGAGTTTGGACAGGCCTTCAGTCTTAATGATCATTGTGCATCCTTGGAATCAGAGTTTTTTCAGAGACGTCGAAACAGCCCGGATGGACATGGGGGGACATGACTATCCGGGCGTACGCAGTTGAACCGTCTACGCAACGTTGTACAAACAGAGATGAGCAGTATCCATGCCAATGACTAATACTTACTAAAAACATGGAGTTATAGATTCTGCTAAGAATGCAAAGTGCAACCTGTTTCATCCTGAAACAGGTCATGCGTTCCAAAGTGAAACAGTTATATCAGCGTAAGCCGGCGGTCAATCTTCCGATTGCCACAGCTCGTCAAGATACGGGAAATTCCAGTTCTCCCTGGGTTCTCTTGCCTCAATTTTGTCTTCCACAGAGGGGGATGACAAGTCCACTACCAATGGTGTGAGAGGGAGACTGGATCGTAGGGAGAAGAAGATCTTCACTTTCGGATTCAGGATGTTACGTGAACTCTGGTCCACCACAACGGCAAGACGTTGACTGCCCAGTCGAACAAGAGATCCATTCGGATAGATTCCAACCGTTTTAACAAAAACTTGAAAAATGGCCGGATCAAAGTGACCTTTCCATTGCATCATCCGTTGCAATGACTCAGCCGGGCACCATCCATTTTTATAGGGTCGATTGGAGGTTATGGCGTCATAGACATCACAGATTGCAGTCATCCGGGCGAGCAGGCTGATCTCCTCGCCCTGAGTCCCGTGCGGATACCCGGTGCCATTCATTTTTTCGTGATGGTGCAGGCAAGCATCCACGACGTTGGGCCTCACTCCCTCAACCCCACTTAGTATTTCGGCGCCTTTGACTGGATGAGTCTTGATGACGACAAACTCCTCCTCGCTGAGAGCGCCGGGTTTGTTGAGAATGGCATCGGGCACCGCCACCTTGCCGAGATCGTGCAGTAAACCAGCCGCGCCAGCCTCTTGAATCTGCTGCTTGTCGTGCCCCATCTCTGTAGCCAGCGCCACCATCATAGCGCTGACAGCAACGGAGTGCATATAGCTGTAGTCGTCGGAAGTCTTCAAACGCGCCAGACTAATCAATGCCTGCGGGTGACGTTCAACCGACATGACTATCTGATCGACCACGGTGTTGACCGATGTAGCGGAAATGGTCTTGCCCATGCGCGCCTCCCTAAACATCGAGATCACCGCCTCACGCGAGCGATTGCAAAGATCTCGAGCCCGCGATAGTTCTTCGTGCAGGGAAACGTGCTTGGATTTCTGAGGAGGCGCTTTGGCTGATGAAACGACGACTGGTTGGACAGTCTCAGGCTTTGGTTCAGGCGCCACCACGCTACGATCAAGATCGATACTGATTTCATTAACGCCGCTGGTTTGCAGTTTCTTCAGATCATCCGGGTCTTCAAGCAGAAACTTCGACTTCCAGAATGGGTGGTTGATCCATGACGAATGCAGCTCCTGCACAAACATGCCCAATTTCAAGTCTTTAACGGAAATGCGTTTTATCATTCTTATGCCGATATGTGGTGTGACGGAAGTCGGTAGATTATCGGCTAAATAGTGTACAGCTTAAACGATAAAGTCGACGTATCACTTCAATTCATCTGAAAGTCTTGCTGTTCCATTTTGAAACAAGTAGGACTAGCATACTGCGACGCACTCCAACCAAGAGGTCAGCCCGATGGCACTGAGATGACAATAAAAACACAAGGCAACATCCTCGTCGTGGACGACGACAAAGACGTACTTCTCTCGGCACAGATGATTTTGAAGCGCGAATTCACCAGCGTACGCTGCCTATCCAATCCTTCTGAGCTCACTTCGGAACTTGCTGCTTCCTCGCCCGATCTGGTCCTGCTGGACATGAATTTCACTCGTGGCATAACCAGCGGGGACGAAGGACTTTATTGGCTCCAGAAGATCAAGGAAACGGACTCAGCCATTCAGGTAGTAATGTCCACAGCCTATGGCGAAATCGATTTAGCCGTAAAGGCGATCAAGCAAGGCGCAGCAGATTTCGTGCAAAAACCCTGGGTGAACGAGAAGCTGATTGCCACATTGCGAACGTGCCTCAAGCTCGGCGAGTCGCATCGACGAATTGAACAATTGCAGCACACCCAACAGGCACTCAGCGCGGAAATTAATCGAGGTTTCAGTCCACTGATTGGAGACTCCAGTGCATTTGCCCCAGTACGCGATCTGATCGACAGGGTCGCGGCCACCGATGCCAATGTGCTCATCACTGGCGAGAACGGCACTGGCAAGGATCTGGTCGCGCATGCCATTCACAACGGATCTCTGCGCGCGAGCGGTCCAATGATCTCGGTCGATATAGGCGCAATACCTGCCACGTTGTTTGAGTCTGAAATGTTCGGGCACATGAAAGGTGCTTTCACGGATGCCAGAGACAACCGACCGGGAAAATTTGAACTCGCTTCCGGCGGCACTCTGTTTTTGGACGAGATTGGCAATCTCGATGCAGGCACTCAAGCGAAACTGTTGCGTGCACTGGAATCACGCAGCATCAACCGTGTAGGTGGGCAGAAACCAATAGCAATTGATATTCGCCTGATCTGCGCCACCAATGCCTCGTTGAAAGCGCTCTCCAATCCTGAAGTATTTCGCCGAGATCTGCTATATCGCATCAATACTGTCGAGATCAGGTTACCGTCACTGCGTGAACGCAGCGCCGATATTCCGCAATTGCTGGAACATTACCGACAACTGTTCGCGCAAAAATATAACCGTGAAGATGTCAGCATTCCGAAAACGACGATCAAGAAACTACAGTCATATGATTGGCCTGGCAACGTCCGTGAACTCAAGCATGCCGTCGAGCGTGCCATCATTATTTCCAGCGAATCGAAACTGAGTGTCGAAGATTTCCTCATAGCCACCAGACTGCAGGACGAGCCCTCGGCCAATTTCAATCTCGTCGAATTGGAGAAGAAAGCGATTCGCAATGCCATCCAGCAATGCAACGGCAATCTCACTTTAGTAGCAAAGACGCTGGGGCTTGGCAGGACTACGCTCTACCGCAAAATGGAGAAATATGAACTCACTGATCAGTAGTCTCAAAGGACATCGCGGTCAGGCGATTCTCTCGGTCGCATTTCTGATCGCCGTTGTTTTTGTTTTCTGCTACAGCATTCTGAGTACCG
>JBBSPQ010000346.1:0-3889 GCA_038258585.1 Pseudomonadales bacterium | reverse complement strand
GCTTCTAAAAATGACCCTCGACTTTAACACCCTCGATTCCCTGCGCGCCCATCACCCCGCTTGGCGGCTCTTACGCTCGGACCATGCCGCGCTGGTGGCAAGTTTTCTGCACCGCGTGTTCGTCGCGCCCAATGTTCGCGTAATGGCGGCAGCCGATTTGGCTGAGGCCTTGGAAGATGAGTTGTATGCGTTGCGTCAACACCAAGGCGAAACCTCCTTCCCCAAAAACGCGCTGGATTACCTGAACGACTGGGCCGCACCCGATAAGGGTTGGCTGCGAAAATTTTACCGCCCCGGTACAGATGAAGCACAGTTCGATTTGACGCCGGCCACCGAAAAAGCCATTGCTTGGCTGGGGCAGTTATCAGATCGGCAGTTCATCGGCACCGAATCGAGGTTACTGACACTGTTCGATTTGCTCAAACAGATGAGCGAGGGCAGCGAGGCCGACCCAGCCAAACGCGTGGCCGAGTTGCAGAAAAAGCGCAATGAGATTGATGCCGAGATTGCGCAGGTTATGTCGGGCGACGTGCCACTGTTGGATGACACCGCGCTGAAAGACCGCTTTCAACAATTCATGCAAGGTGCGCGCGAATTGCTCACTGACTTCCGCGAAGTAGAGCATAACTTTCGCCAGCTTGATCGGCGAGTGCGCGAACGTATAGCGTTATGGGACGGGGCCAAGGGCGCCTTGCTTGAAGAGATAATGGGCGAGCGCGAATCAATTGCCGATTCCGACCAAGGCAAGAGTTTTCGCGCATTCTGGGACTTTCTGTTGTCGAGCCGACGGCAAGAGGAATTGACCGAGTTACTGGATCGCGTGCTGCAACTTCCAGCAGTCGCCGAACTGCAACCCGACGCTAGGACGCGCCGCGTCCATTACGACTGGATGGAAGCAGGCGAGCATACACAGCGCACAGTGGCCGCATTGTCGCAGCAACTGCGACGATTTCTCGATGATCAAGCATGGTTGGAAAACCGGCGCATCATGGATATCCTGCACAGCATTGAGGGGAAAGCGTTGGCGCTGCGCGAATCATCAATCGCCTGCAATGTAATGGAAATAAATGCGGCACACGTCGATATCGAGCTCGCAATGGAGCGCCCTATGTTCACTCCAGCAGTAAAACCCGTCATCGCCGATCTGATTTTGCAAGCAGGCGACGAAGACATCGATCCCTCGGCGTTATACGACCAAGTGATTGTAGACAAGGCGCGACTGATCCGTCACATCCGCCACGCTTTGCAGGATCAAACACAGATTACCTTGAGAGACCTTGTGCACAGCCAGCCCTTGCAACAGGGACTCTCCGAGCTAGTGACTTACCTTCAACTTGGCACTGAGACCTTCCGTACCGTGGTGGACGAAGACGTGTCCGAGCCTATCCACTGGCAAACCGTTGCCACAGATGGATTACAAATGACTCGTAGCGCACAACTGCCACGGGTTATTTTCACTCGCTAAGGACATCAAGATGGAAAAAAGCATGCAAGAACAAACTTCACGAAGCAACGAATCCAGCCCTGCACCCACAGTGGATTTGTCGGTATTGCTCATCAACTTACTTAAAAGGGTAATGTACCGCGACGGCGATGAACGCCAATGGGCGGCGCTATTGAATCTGCAAGCGCGTGTACGTGACTACGTAGGGGTCTTGAATCTGGAGTTGGTATTAGACGAGTCAGAGGGTTATGCCTTCCTCAAGAGTCGTTCTCAATCTGATGATGACGATCCAACGCCAGACTTGCCGCGACTAGTCGCGCGCAGACCTCTGTCCGTTCCGGTCAGTCTTGTACTGGCCCTGCTACGAAAAAAACTGGCCGAGTTCGACGCTAGCGGAGGCGATACGCGACTGATACTGACTCGCGACGACATTGTGGATCTGGTGCGAGTGTTTCTGCCTGATGGTCCGAATGAGGCCCGCCTGATAGACCAGATAGAGTCGACGATCAACAAAGTGGTCGATCTCGGATTTCTGCACAAACTCAGGGCTGGCAACGGCACTGCAGCCGGCCCAAACAGTTATGAGGTGCGGCGTATTCTAAAAGCTTTTGTCGATGCTCAGTGGTTGGCGGAGTTCGATGCCCGCCTTGCCGTTTACCAATCGCAACTGTCTGGTGTGACGAATCCGAACGAGAGGGCGAGCAATGCATGACCCAGAATCCCTAGGCTTGGATTTTATGGCAGACGACACCCTGTCAGGTTTCCGTCTGGCACGCCTGGAGGTATTCAACTGGGGTACTTTCGACGGCCGAGTGTGGACGCTGCAACTCGATGGCAAGAACAGCTTGCTTACCGGTGATATTGGCTCGGGAAAATCTACTTTGGTGGACGCCATCACCACCTTGTTGGTTCCGGCAAACCGCGTCGCCTACAACAAAGCGGCGGGCGCAGACAACAAGGAGCGGACGCTGCGATCCTACGTGCTCGGACATTACAAATCCGAGCGCAATGAAGTCACTGGCGCGGCTAAACCCATACCGCTGCGTGACCAGAACAGCTATTCGGTCATTCTGGGCGTGTTCCACAACGCCGGCTATGACCAGACGGTCACTCTGGCGCAAGTGTTCTGGATGAAGGATGCTCACGGGCAACCAGCTCGGTTCTTTCTTGGTGCCGAAAAAGATCTGTCAATCGCCACCGACTTCGCTCAATTCGGATCGGATATTGCCCAACTGCGCAAAAAACTGCGCGGTTCGGGTGCCGAATTACACGACAGTTTCCCCCCGTATGCCGCTTGGTTGCGTCGGCGTCTTGGCATCGATAACGAGCAGGCCCTGGAGCTGTTTCACCAGACAGTATCAATGAAGTCGGTGGGCAACCTCACCGAATTTGTACGTAGCCATATGCTGGAACCGTTCGAGACAGGCACGCGAATCCAGGCATTGATCGGTCACTTCGATGACCTTAACCGTGCCCATCTAGCCGTGCTTAAAACCCAACAACAGGTTGCACTCCTAACCCCATTGGTTGCGGACTGTAATCGCCACAGCGCATTGACAATCGAAGTCGAAGGCTTGCGAAGTTGTCGCGAGAGTCTACGCTCTCACTTTGCCGGGCTAAAACTTGGCTTGCTTCACAAACGTCTTGGCTTACTGGCTGAAGAATGGGAACGTGTGGAGGCGCAGGTACAACGTCTCGATGCCATTCATGGAGAGCAAGACCGCCAAGTCGATGAATTAAAACAGGCCATTAGTGATAACGGCGGAGATCGCCTAGAACGTCTAGCAGCAGAGATTCGCAAGCAAGAGCAACTGCGCGATGCGCGCAGGACCAAAGCCGGACGCTACGCAGAGTTGGCAGCGGTGTTGGGCGAAACGTTAGCGACCAATGTCTCCGCCTTCACCGAACAGCGTGGCAAGTATCACATCTGGCGGGAAGAGACACGCAATCGAGATGCCGATCTTCAGAACGCCCTCACCGAACATGGCGTAACCCTTCGCCAGGGCAAACAAGAACACGCGCAACAAAGCGCCGAAATCGACAGTCTCAGAAGCCGTCGCAGCAATATTGATGACCAGCAGATACAGATCCGCGCTGCGCTTTGCGCCGCTTTGGATTTAGACGTGGAGGACATGCCTTTCGCTGGCGAACTGATTCAGGTGCGCGACGATGAACGCGACTGGGAAGGGGCGGCCGAACGCTTGTTGCGTGGTTTTGGTCTTGCACTCTTGGTGCCGGACGAGCACTACAAAACCGTGTCTGAATATGTTGACAGTGCTCATCTGCGTGGCCGCCTCGTCTATTTTCAGGTGCGAGCGCGAAAAACCGGAGAGTTACCTGAACTTCATCGGGACTCTTTGGTACGCAAGCTGGCCGTCAAACCCGATTCGCCACACTACGACTGGCTGGAGCGCGAACTCGCCCACCGTTTCGATGTGGCCTGCT
>JBBSPQ010000345.1:0-3899 GCA_038258585.1 Pseudomonadales bacterium | reverse complement strand
GGTGCCGGCTCCTCTGAGACCGGTGTTGACCAGATTCATTCGCTTTACGATTGGGGGATTGAAGGTCCTGTCTTATCAGGAGATCCCGGATAACAAACAGATAACGATTGTGGCGACCGTCGGACAGCAGTAACACGGCACCAGCGATAAAGCACTGAGTAGTAGATCGAGTAACTGAAAATGTGGCAATGGGCATCAAGAGGATGACGAGATGAAGGTGAAACGATTTCTAGCGCAGGATATGCGCCACGCTATCGCCCGCATTCGGGAAGAGATGGGCGAGGATGCCGTGATTCTTTCCAATCGCTCTCTGGACGGAGGCGTTGAAGTAGTCGCTGCCTCGTTGTCCGAACCGGTGCAGAGCCCTCTGTCCGATGCTCTTGAAAAGTCGCCGTTAGAGAAGGCTGCCGGCAAATCTTCCAATTCCGCTGCTGGCACAAGAAGCGCCGCCGCTCTGGATTTCAGTCGGTTGCAGAGAGAAGCCTTGCACGATGCCTCGACACCGTATTTGAAAACCGTCAAAGATCAACAGATTCGAACCGGTTTTGCCTCCCCGCAGCCCACGCTTGTTCCGACGGCTGCTGAAGAACGTCTGGCGCGAAGCGTGAAAACAAGTAAACAACAGAGCGACAATGAACAACCTCGACTGCAACAGGAAGCGCCGGTAGAAGAGAGCCGCGAGATGAATAAGATGCGTTCGGAGCTCAACGGTATCCGCCGCTTGCTGGAACAACGTTTGAATGGAATGGCCTGGGATCAATTCAGCCGCCGTTCACCTGTCCAGGCAACAGTATGGGAACGTCTCAATGCGATGGGCGTGCCCGCCTCATTAAGTAAAACACTCCTGGAGAGTGTTAAACCGGAACACACTGCTGCCGAAGCGTGGCGGTTCGCGATTGCCTCTTTGTCCCGAGCTGTGCCGGTGGCGGGGACAGATCTTGCCGCTGACGGCGGCACATTTGCCTTGGTCGGACCTACTGGGGTTGGCAAAACGACGACGATTGGCAAACTCGCAACACGCTATGTGCTTGAGCACGGATCTGATTCTGTCGCACTGGTCACCACAGACAGTTTCCGGGTTGCCGCGCATGAGCAGTTACGGACCTTCGGTCGAATTCTCGGCGTCACCGTGCGAGTGGTGGATGACGGGCACAGTCTGCGACAGATATTGGATTCTCTGCATCACAAGTCTTTGATCCTGATAGATACCGCGGGCCTGCATCCCAGTGATCCCGGTCAGCAGGCACAGCTGGACACGCTGAATAGTTGCAGAGATGTTTATAAATTGCTGGTGCTTGCCTGTACCAGTCAGGCTGGTGTTCTCGCCAATGCTTGTAAAACTTATGCGTCTGCTGGCGTCAGTGGCTGCATCCTCAGCAAACTGGATGAGGCAGGAACTATGGGAGAGGCGCTGGCGCTCGTAATCGACAGGCACTTTCCTGTGGTCTACGAAACCCACGGGCAGAACATTCCTGATGATATTAGTGTTGCGCAATCTCACAAACTGGTCAGTAAGGCTGTGGCACTTTCAATCCATAGTGACGAAGAGAAGGAACGTTTGATGTACGAATTCGGTAATGCTTACGACGGTAACGATACTGCCGAGAGTTCAAGCTATTACTCAGACACGGTACAGGCCTCCCGCAATGGACTGGGAGTATCCAGATGAGACCTGTGCAGGTGCTGGCAGTAACAGGTGGCAAAGGTGGCGTTGGCAAGACCAACGTGGCTGTCAACCTGAGCCTGGCATTAGCTGAGGCGGGCAGGCGCGTCATACTGATGGATGCCGATCTTGGTCTGGCGAATGTAGATATTCAGTTAGGTTTGAAGGCAGAGAAAACCATAGCACAGGTGCTTAACGGTGAGTGTGCCTTGCGCGATATTCTGCTCACCACGGTCGGAGGGGTCAAAGTCATCCCAGCGTCATCCGGCGTGCAATCGTTAACGCAACTTGGGCCGCAAGAACATGCGGGTCTGGTGCAGGCGTTTAGTGATCTGGATGATCAACTGGATGTATTGATTATCGATACGGCGGCAGGAATATCAGACAGCGTCGTCAGTTTTGTTCGGGCTGCGCAGGAAGTCATGGTAGTGGTGTGTGATGAGCCATCCTCAATCACAGACGCCTACGCATTGGTCAAGCTGCTCAACAGGGATTACGGCATATCCAGATTCCGGGTGCTCGCGAACATGACGCGCACGCCAGAGGAGGGACGTAATCTGTTCAACAAGTTTGTGAAAGTGGCTGAACGCTTTCTGGATGCGTCATTGCAGTATGCAGGCGATATCCCCTGGGATGAGTCTGTGCGTAAAGCCGCGCAGCGTCAGCGTGCTGCGATGGACTTGTATCCTGGTAGTAAATGCGCCACGGCCTATCGTCGATTGGCAGCAGAAGTGAGCCGCTGGCCGATCAGTCGTCAGGCCAGCGGACGTTTGGAATTTTTTGTGGAGCGTCTGCTCAGAAGTGAAGTGGGTGATGTGGAAGTGGCCAGGGTGTCACTTGGCAGTCCATCGTAAGGGATGAGTACTGGGTGGACATATAAAGTCCGCTGAATAAAATAGGCTATGAAAAATGATGACAGCAGCAAGTGGTGCGTCTATGTACAGTGAAGTGCAGACCGAGAGCATGAACGACATCGTGATGAGATACGCACCTTTGGTGAAACGTATTGCTCATCATCTGTTGTTACGGATGCCGGCCAGCGTTCAGATCGACGATCTGGTGCAGTCGGGGATGATAGGGTTGCTCGAGGCCGCCAAGAAATACGATTTGTCCAAAGGGGCGAGTTTCGAAACTTATGCGGGCATTCGTATTCGTGGCGCAATGTTGGATGAAATTCGCAAGGGCGATTGGGCCCCTCGCTCCGTCCATCGCAAGTCGCGTAAGGTGGCCGAAGCGATCAAGACCATCGAGATGCGTACTGGCACTGATGCGAAAGATCACGACGTTGCTGCGGAACTCGGCATGGAGTTGAATGAGTATTACACCATCCTGCAGGATGCTTCTGGCAGTCGTTTGTTCAGTTTCGACGACATGTTAGAGGGCGATGATTCGGCGATGGAGAAGGTGGCTGGCGAGATGCCAAATCCGCTGGACGGTTTGCAGAGCGATGATTTCAAGGCAAATTTGGCAGCGGCAATTGATCTTCTCCCAGAGAGAGAAAAACTTGTACTATCATTATATTACGACGAAGAATTAAACCTAAAAGAGATAGGCCAAGTCATCGGTGTAAGCGAGTCCCGCGTAAGCCAGATCCACACCCAAGCCGCTTTGCGACTTCGAGCGCGGTTAGCTGATTGGGGTTGATTCTTTAGTAGATTGAGCCGGAGCTTGACACTTCGGGTGGGCCTTTGGCGACACGCCGTAAATACATCCATGTAGGCTCGGCGCCCGCATCCCTGCGGGCGACGGTCACCAAAGGCCCACCCAAAGCGCCAACCTCTCAGATTCAGTGGACATTTCCTATTTTCCCCTCAATTTATCTGAAATGATTACTCTTTTTTATGTGAAGAATTGGGCAAGAAAGATGAAGCTCGACACTACGGCACTGTGGCTCGCAGCCAGAGATGCTAGAACGCCTCTTTTTGCTAAGTTGCTGGCGTTAACAATTGTTGCCTACGCTCTCTCTCCCATTGATTTGATCCCGGATTTCATTCCTGTGCTCGGTGTTCTCGACGACCTGCTGATCGTGCCCTTGGGAATCATGTTGGTTCTCAAACTGATGCCACCGGCACTCATGGCCGAATTTCGAGAAAAAGCTGCACTCCTTAGCGCTCGGCCAAAGAATAATTACGCCGCAGCAGCAATCATCATTCTGTGGCTCTTAACCGCAGCCATATGTCTGCTCTGGCTCCGCTCCCTCACATGAACAAGATCAGCCCTTCAGAAGTTGTTCGCT
>JBBSPQ010000344.1:0-3915 GCA_038258585.1 Pseudomonadales bacterium | reverse complement strand
GTGGCGAGTTCCTGCATAAGAAGATGCATTTTCTCACTGGCCAATAACTCAGTCGCTTTCTCGTGCCGAGTGCCCGCAGGCATGATCCTCAGATTTTTTATGGAAGTACGTAGAATCACTTCCTCAGGTCGGGTATCACCCATAAGAAGGTCGATCAGACCCGGCGTCTCGTCAGGAATACCTAACACCTTGCCGGCTGACGCCTTGTGCACGTCGGCATCAATAAAGAGAACGGTCTTGTCCTGCTCCATGGCGATGCTCATGGCGAGGTTCAGCGATGAAAATGTCTTGCCGTCTCCCGCCAGCGCACTCGTCACCATGATGAGGTTAGCATTGTTGATGCGTGCGGCAGACTTACAGGCGATGTTCTTCAACAATGGACGTTTGACTGCACGAAACTCTTCTGCCGTTGTACTGCGTGGCTTGGACGGTGTCAGATAACCTTCGTCATGCAAGCGGTCGAAAGGTATATCGATATGGGCATCCGGATCACGGTATAAGGGTGACTGCGTTGGCACAACGGCATCTGGCGGAGCCGTTACGGGGGCCAGTTGCTCGCGTTTGCCAAAGGCTTTCTCGATAGTACTCATTTCCCGTCCTCTGCCATCTGTGTGTCCTGAATTCGATATCGGGTGCACCGGTTCTTGATTGAGTTTCGATATAACATATGGTTTCTACAGTGCCTACCGGTCAGCTTATAAATCCCGGGATTATGATCGTTGCGCCAAGTGCAAATAGCAAACCACTCACACAAACCATGAACGCCGCCAGACCCCAGCGGGCCCTACGGACTTCTGAGGGCGACTTAGCGTAAGTCACGCTGCCAAGTAAGGGCAGGCCTGTGGATTGAGCGAGCATGCGGGCATCTGTAACGATGGGATGTAACAATGCAATAAACAGCGCCAACGCTCCACCGCCGCCGAGCGCTACTACCAGGACGCCAGCACTCAATACTGGTTTGTTGGGTTCACTGGGCTCGAGTGGTACGAAGGGAGGATCGACTACACGGAAGGTGACTTCACCAGCATTTCTCTGCAGGTCATCTGACAGACGTGCTGATTCACGGCGCTCCAACAATTGCTGGTGTTGGTTGTAGATCACTTCATAGTCACGATTTAATTGGGTTAGCTGTGCCTCCACATCGGGGATCTGGTTCACTCTGGACTCAAGATCCTTTACGCGATCTTCGAATTCTGCGACCCGAACTTCTAATGCGGCGATCTGTGCCTGAGTTTCCGCCAGCAATGAGCGCATGCCCTGATAGACGGGACTGCTGGACATGGCGCTGTAATCATTTCCCGAATTATTACGAGTGTTTTCGTATTCCAGTTTTTTCTCAGCTTCCAGCTCTGCGATCAGCCCCTTCAGGCGTCGTATTTCCGGATGCTGGTCTGTATAGCGGGTCAACATTCGGTCCATTTGCTCTTGCATGGACTGAATGCGCTGATCGAGGGCAGAGTTAATTGGCCCAGAAGCTCCGCCAGCAATGAACACAGGATCTTCACCTTCCAACTGACGATTCAGCTCCGTACCGCGGTTTTCGAGTTCTCGCAATTGCAGGCGCGCTTCCTGCAAGTTGGATCTGGCCTGCAAAAGACGGTTGTAATAACTCCCTCTTTCACCCGGCAACATATCGACATTGATTTTCTGAAACTCTGCACGACGGGTCTCTGCCTCAACCAATCTGGCCTCTGACTCGTCAATCTGCTGAGTAATGAACCCTTGTGCCTGGGAGCTGTCGGTGATTTGGTTACCCGTGGAGGTCTCAATGAACACTGTAATCAAAGCTTGGGTTAGCCGCCGCGCCGTTTCCCTGTCGCGGTGGATAACCGAGATGGAGTAAAGCGAGTTGTTGCCTCGTGTACCGGACAATGAAATAGAGCGCTGCAGAGCCATGATCATCTCACCTCTCTGGCGTTCCGTGCGTACTTGCAAGTCTAAATCTGTCATCCGCGCGAGCCTTTCCAGATTGGGTCGGCTTAGTAGTGTGCGGCTCATTGTGGCAACGCGCTCACTGGCGTTCGGAGTGATTGTGAGGCCACGCATCAGTGGACCCAGCAACGAACTAGAATCGACATAGACCCTGGCGGTGGACACGTACGATTCGGGCATGCGTGCTACAAATGTCCAGCCAGCTATAGCGATGATCCACGCCACAGCCAGCGCTATCCAGCGATGCCGCCAGATACCGAGTAAATAGCTCAGCAGTTGCGCGAGAGTATCCTGCATGGCTTTCTGTTATACCTCTGTGAAGGAAAAGCGAGGAAAGAAAAGTCGCTGTGAAGCGACTGTTTAGAACCAGGATTCCGTGATTACCACTACGTCGCCTGGTTCGAGGGCCAGATTTGCGGAGATATCACCTTCTTTGAGCAGATCGTTGAGCCGCAGTCCGAAAGACCGTTCTTGCCCCTCCACCTTGCGTATCAGCACGGAGCGGTTGCCGGCAGCATATTGAGTCATACCACCAACGGCGACCATCAGATCCAACAACGTCATTTGTTGAGCATATGGAACGCTCGACGGGCGGGTTGCCTCCCCGATAACACTCACTCGCTGCTCAGGCACGCCGACAAAGCCTCTGACAATGACACTAACCACTGGCTCACGCACATATTCCGAGTATTCTTGTTCAATCTGCCGTGCGAGTTCAGTGGGTGTTCTGCCACTGGCGCGCATGTCTTCCACCAGACGTGTGGTCAACTTGCCATCGGGACGGACAATGCCAGTGGTACTAAGCTCTTCTTGTCCCCAGACAAAAATTTCAAGAGTATCACCAGGGCCAATTATGTAGTTGTAATCCGGGAGATCGAAGCGTCCTGCATCGGGAACCTGTTGCGTGCTACAAGCACCTAGCACTAATAGGCCAACGGACAATGCCAGATAACGGCGTAATAGCAACAGGAAAGGGTGTGCGATCATGTCTATGCTCCTCAGGGGAACCCTCTAACGGGTGCCTTTGATGTTTTCCCCGGGAGGGGATGAAAAAAACAGGGTATGGTGAGCCTGATTCTTCGTATTATACGTGCTCCAAAGCACTTATCTCAATAGAATATGTTTCCAGCGAACCCGTATAAAAGTCCTGTGGAGCGGGATTCCCAGACGGTAAAATTTTACGACGCTGAGTTGCCCTAAGGTACAGAGCAACTTCCACCTTCCATGTCATCGGCACTCACCCTAATTGCATTAATCGTAAACAAGATATATGTCAGCAAGAGTGCGCCGATCAATTTTCCCATTCTGATTATGCGGCATGGTTTCGCGCACGATAATCTCCGTCGGCTGCATGAAGCTTGGTAACTCACGTCTACAGAACGCCGCTATCCCCTCTCGCATTGTCGAATGCTCGGAACCCTCGCTGGCCAAGCTGTCAACCGGGGTAACTATGAGCAGAATAGTCTGGCCCAGTTCCGCGTGGGGCACCCCCATGGCCACGGCGCCGGACACCAAACCCGAACTGTAGGCAACCTCTTCGACTTCAGTTGGGCTGACCCGATAGCCGGATGTTTTTATCATGTCGTCTTTACGGCTGACAAAGTACAGATAACCTTCTTTATCCAGTACCACCTGATCACCGGACCATACGGCCAGCTCCGCTATCGGAAGATTGCTGTCCTGCCCTGGACATGGTTTGAAACGTTTGGCTGTTTTCTCGGGGTCATTCCAGTAGCCGAGCGCCACAAGCGCGCCGCGATGCACCAGTTCGCCGGGCTCATCAGGACCGCACAGCTCCCCTGCTTCGTTGACAACTAATATCTCCGCATTAGGGATAGCCTTGCCAATAGACTGAGGGCGGTGCGAAACTTGATCCGGTGGCAGATAGGTCGAGCGGAAAGCCTCCGTGAGGCCATACATGAGAAATATGCTGGTGTCAGGGAGATGCCCTTGTAAAGCCTTGGTAGTGCTAACCGGCATAGC
>JBBSPQ010000343.1:0-3935 GCA_038258585.1 Pseudomonadales bacterium | reverse complement strand
GTTGGACCAGAGAACTCTTGCCTTCAATGCGATGAATCCTGCTGTAGGAAGCATCTTCGATTGCATCAATCAATACGACCTGACGCTCCACGTATTGAATGATCTTGAAGAGAAACTGGATCTGCTCCTCTTCCTTAAAGCCAGGCTTATGCACCTCGAAAAAATCTGCAATGATAGAAGCGGGACTCAACCCCTTTTCCAATCCTGCCGCACACGCTTCACCAAGAAGCGGAAGCAGCATGCCGGTCTGTTCTACGGCGTCGAGCGGGAGAGTGAGAAAAAGACTGTTATAGAGCTGAAAATTCAGCTCCACCAGTTCGGAGAAAGTCTTGGAGACTTGATCATTCATATAGCAGTACTACCTCAGTAATTTGCAAAAACCGGACTATTAGCGCCGGGCAATCTAGACAATCTCAGCCCCAGTGTCCACGGCAGAAGGGTCGTCAATCGACTTCAAACAATTCATTTCAAGAGTTCGTCCAGCGTAAGACCATAACTTGGAACAAACATGTCCAAAAAGTAACTGACTTCCTGAAGATCAATCAGATCCAAGCGGGCTTTAACGTCCTTCTCGGCCTGCGAGAATTCGAAATTCCCGGCGGCAACTTCTGATCTGCATTTGATGTACGCACAGAGCGTATCGGCGGCTTTTATTATCTGCAAATGCTCGGCTGGGATTTCCTCGTGCAGTAACACTTTGCGAAAGTCCGGCTGCAACTCGTCAGGCAACAACGCCAACAGCTCACTCTCTGCCTGTTTTTCCACAGCCTTGTACGCAAGAGTAATTTCCGGAGAGTGATACTTGATAGGGGACGGCATATCGCCCGTAATGACCTCACCACAATCGTGGTAAAGCGCGGCCACGACAATGGCATTCACATCCAGTACACCATTAAAGCGCCTGTTACGAATCAGACCAAGTGCATGCGCGATGGTGGCGACTTCCCAGCTGTGCTCCATCACATTTTCGTTGATGACGTTGCGTTTTAACCCCCATCGCTGCAACCAGCGAATTTTGCTGATATATGCGTAGAAGTGACTTCTGAGTTTACGACTCATCGAATGTCCTGTGAGATAGCCTTGGAAATTAATTAAAAGAGAGTAGCAGAATACTCCAATCTTTTTCAGCGTTGTGAGCATGAAAGAAAAAACAGAGTCATGCTGTTGGTTATAAATCAAATAATTGTGCCGATGCCCTTCTTGACAACAATCCTGCTTGGCGCATGATTAGCTGACACAGAAAGAACAATGAGAAAAAAGAACAACAACAGGCTCTTCTCTCTATGCAACACCGACACGGCAAGCCACTTGCGGCGCAGAAGCACTGGTACCTGATCTCCCTGCTTGGCCTGATCCTGGTATTTGTTTCAGATTTTTTAACTCCTTTGGGGTTTGCACACGGCACTCTCTACATACTGTTTGTGCTCACCGCATCACTTTCCCGTCGCACTTCCTTCATTATTTTCATTGCGGCAATGAGTATCCTGCTAACCCTCCTTGGGGCTACCGTGTCGCCACCCGGCTTCACAATGGCTTATGTAGCAGGGAACCGATTCTTTTCTGTTGTAACCATTGCCACTACTGCGCTGGGAGGGGTTTTCGCACTGCGGCACTTGGAACGGACTGCAAGCATCAGTGAGCATTTACAGAAAGTCATTGCCGAGTCAAATCAACGCGATACGCTTCTTAAAATCGCCGGTGAAATAGCACACTTCGGAGGGTGGGCAATATTTTTTCCAGGCTCCCCAGTCCTGCCTGCCGGTGGCGGCGAACCGAAGATGGTATGGACAGATGAGGTGGCTAGAATTCACGGTCATCCCCCAGGCTTCACACCATCGATAGAAGAAGGCATTAATTACTATCTGCCGGGCGACAGGGATAAGTTACAACAAGCGTACGAACTCTGTCGGACGCAGGGCGTGCCCTATGATATGGAGCTGCAAATAAGAACCTGCGATGGCAGACACGTCTGGGTCCGTACCACGGCACAACCCGTCTACGACGCTGAAGGCAATATTATTCAGGTACAGGGCGCCTTTCAGGACCTCACCTGGGAGAAACAACTCACCGAAGTGCTGTTTGAAAGTCAGCGTCGCTTCCAGCGCATGGCGGATGCACTTCCCTTAATCATCTGGACCGCCAACAAACAAGGCGAAATAGACTATGCCAGTCAGGCGTTAACGGAATATACCGGAATCGCCAGCAAGGACTTGTTACCCGAACAGCGCTGGCTCAATTCAGTTTATGAAGAAGATCGCGCACTCTGCATCGCTTCTTGGCTACAGGCAGCGAAGCAGAAGATCGACTACGCGGCTGAATTCAGACTCATCAATACACAGCAACAAGCGCGTTGGCATCTTGTCTACGCCAAACCTGCCAGAGACAATGAAGGCAACGTTATCAAGTGGTATGGCACCGCCATCGATATTCATGATCACCGAACGCTTGAACGCGAATTGAGAAAGAGCGAAGAGCGCTTGTCCTATCTCGCTAAAGCCACTACAGATGCCATTTGGGACTGGGACCCCGTCAATGAAGTCTTGTGGTGGAGCGACGGTCTTTACACCCTTTTTGGATACGCGCCCCAGCAATGGGAAACCAGAGGCGAGCTTTGGTCCGAAAAAATACATCCTGATGACCGTCAGCGCGTTGTGCCCAGCATTCTGGACGCCGTCCGCGGCAAGATCGTTGATTGGGAGCAGGAGTACCGTTTTCAGCGCGCCAATGGCACTTATGCTCATGTAATGGACAGAGGCTTTGTTATCAGAGATGAGCAAGGCAATGCCACCCGCATGGTGGGTGGCATCAGCGACGTCACTGAGCATAAGAATATGGAGGAACAACTCCAACAGGCTGAACGATTAAAAGCCGTCGGTCAGCTCACGGGTGGGGTGGCCCATGATTTCAATAACCTGTTGACAATCATTCTCGGCAACTCCGAATTACTGACGGAGGAGTTGGCGGGGCAGGATCGCCTGCTGAGTCTCGCCACTGTTACCCGTGACGCAGCCTTGCGCGGTGCCGATCTCACTCAACGCTTGCTTGCATTTGCACGTAAACAGGCATTGGAACCTAGAGTGGTAAATATTAAACAGTTGATCGATAGTATGGAGGCGCTCCTGCGCCGGACGCTGAACGCCAATATCGACATTGAACTTGTTCACACCGGTGGGCTATGGCACGCCCATGTCGATCCCGCGCAACTTGAAGGTGCGCTGCTCAATCTGTGCCTGAATGCCCGCGACGCAATGTCCAATGGGGGGCACCTGACGATAGAAAGCAGCAATACACATCTGGATGACACCTATGTAAGTCGCAATGGCGACGTCGAGCCTGGTCAATATGTGATGATCGCGATTTCCGACACTGGCTGTGGCATCAGTGCGGCCTATGTGGACAGAGTCTTCGATCCGTTCTTCACTACCAAAGGAATTGGCAAGGGGACCGGGCTTGGACTCAGCATGGTTTATGGTTTCGTCAAACAATCCAATGGCCATATCAAGCTTTACTCCGAGCCCGATCAAGGCACCACCATTCGCATGTATCTGCCAAGAGCGCACGACGAAGAGCCGGTGCAGGACGATCGTCCTACGGTCAGAACCACGGGTGGCTCGGAACATATCCTTCTGGTTGAGGACGATACTCTGGTGCGTGAATTCGTGGAAAGACAACTCAAGGGACTGGGTTATCAGGTCATCAGCGCAGCCGATGCCAGTATCGCTCTCGAATTGCTGAAAACGGACGTCAAAGTTGATCTTCTCTTCACAGATGTCATGATGCCCGGCGAGATGAACGGACGTCTACTCGCGGAGGCCGCCGTTGCATTGAGACCGGGCCTGAAAGTACTCTACACATCCGGCTATACCGAGAATGCGATTGTGCATCATGGCCGACTTGACCCAGGTGTGCAGTTGCTGAGTAAACCCTACCGCCGC
>JBBSPQ010000342.1:0-3961 GCA_038258585.1 Pseudomonadales bacterium | reverse complement strand
GAGAACGGTATCCCCGACTCCCCTTGTCGTGGAGGACTCCAGCTCTTCGTCGGTTACTTGATCGAGTTCATTGCGACCAATGCCGCCCACATTGACGAGAACGTTACCGAGCCCTGAAATCTGGATGTGGGGAACGCTGACCTTAAGGTTCCAGTCAGTCGCCGTGAAATCATAGGAAAAAGGGAAGTAATAAATGGAAGTATCAATCTCCTGACCGTAGTCGCCAGTGCTGTAATATGCCCCAGTGGAAGCGTTATGGCGTGCCGCATTTGCGCTTTGCTCTGATTCCTGAGCCTCGGCTTGTGACATCAATGTAGATGTAGCAGCAAGACCTGTAATGACACGAGCCGTAATACTTTTTCTCAACAAAATGCTGCCCCCTGATTACCGAGGCAAACTAACCTCCAAGCACTTGTAAGTCAAAGGTTTCAAACATTGGTCGGTCAATTTCTGCGAATTTTTAGGTCACAAACGGTTTAACGTGGAAAGGACTATTCAATGCCACTCCCTACTTTTCCTCCAAATCCAGCGAGGCAGAATTGATGCAATAACGCAGTCCTGACGGCGCTGGTCCATCCTCGAACACATGCCCCAGATGAGCATCACATTTCGCGCAGAGCACTTCGGTGCGACGCATTCCGTGGCTGTCGTCAAATTCCAATTTCACATTTTGTTTATCCGCAGGCTGATAGAAACTCGGCCAGCCGCTGCCGGAATCGTATTTAGTGTCTGAGGAAAACAGTTCCGTGCCACACACCGAGCATTTGTATGCACCCTCTGCCTTGCTGTCCCAGTATTTGCCGGTGAAAGCGCGCTCAGTCCCTTTTTTTCGGACGATGTGAAAGGCCTCGTCGCCCAGCTTTTTGCGCAGTTCTTCCTCTGAAATTCCTCCTGCTCCGTTATCCTTGCCATGTTGTGACATGTCTGTCTCCTGAGTCTTGGTCGAATAGTTTCAGAAAAACCTCTGCTTGGAGGGGCCTGTCATTTTCTTTGCGTAGGTTTACAATACCCGGCCCGAGGGGAACTCGGCAAGTTATCGCTTCACCAATTCACGAAACAGCTATTGAGAAGTAGAGAAGACATGCTATGAAGAAAATCAGGCAATCGGACAAATTGAGCAAGGTCTGTTACGACATTCGTGGCCCAGTGCTCGAAGAGGCCAAACGGCTCGAAGAAGAAGGTCATAGGATACTGAAGCTCAATATCGGTAACCCTGCTCCCTTCGGTTTCGAGGCCCCTGACGAGATTATTCAAGACGTCATACGCAATCTGTCCAATGCTCAAGGCTACAGTGATTCCAAAGGTTTGTTCTCTGCTCGCAAGGCCATTATGCAGGAATGCCAAAAACTTCAGATCGGCGGCGTCGATATAGGAGATATCTACCTTGGCAATGGCGTCAGCGAGTTGATCGTGATGTCCATGCAGGCGCTGCTCAATAATAGCGACGAAGTATTGATTCCTGCTCCCGATTATCCTCTGTGGACCGCTGCCGTGAGTTTGGCCGGGGGTACTCCTGTGCACTATGTTTGTGATGAGGGCGCGGACTGGTTTCCGGATATCAAGGACATGGAAAAGAAAATCACGTCGAATACCCGTGCTCTAGTCATCATCAATCCGAACAACCCAACTGGCGCCGTGTACAGCAAGGAAGTTCTGCTCGATATCGTCAAGCTCGCGCGCAAACACAAACTCGTCATTTTCTCCGACGAGATCTACAGCAAGATTCTTTACGATGAGGCACAGCACATTCCCATTGCGTCACTATGCGATGACTTGCTGGTGGTGACGTTCAATGGTTTGTCCAAGTCCTATCGACTGGCCGGATTCAGATCCGGCTGGATGATACTCAGCGGAGCCAAAGACAAGGCGGAGAATTATATTGAAGGACTGGAGATACTGTCGAACATGCGTCTGTGCTCCAACGTGCCTGCCCAGTTTGCGGTGCAAACCGCGCTTGGCGGTTACCAGAGCATCAACGAACTGATTCTGCCTGGAGGGCGTCTGCGCGAACAGCGTGACACGGCTTGGAGCTTGATTACGCAGATTCCCGGAGTCAGCTGCGTCAAACCAAAGGGTGCCATCTACATGTTCCCGCGGCTTGATCCTGACAAGTATCCAGTCAAAGATGATGCTAAGTTTATATTTGATCTGCTGGAGAAAGAAAAAATTCTGCTTGTACAGGGCAGCGCCTTTAACATTGCCGACAAGAATCATTTCAGAATCGTGTTTCTGCCGAGTGTCGATGTGCTGCAACAGGCAGTTAGCAAGATTGAGCGTTTTCTCAGTAGGGCTGAGTTCTGATAAAGGGTTCTGATAAAGATTGTTTCAGCTAAAGGTGAATCCTAAGGCTGTCAATTGTGTGCCGACAGCGGGAGATATCGAACCGTTGTCGAGCAGTGCTCTGTCTAAATAGTAATGCGTAAATTCCCGACGTGATGCCAGCGATTTCCTTATCGAGTCGAACACGGCGGAAGCGTTTATATTTTCTGTAACGCGCAAGCGCTCATCTATGCTGGCGACTGAAAATGCAGCACGAAGACACTCCGCCAGACAACGTTCTTCGTAGTCAGCCGTCCCAATATTCTTCGTGAGACTTACAGTCACTTTCTGCCGCATGGCACTGCTCCCCTCCTCTGCGGGGGCAAGGCCATGCATGTTATTCAGTCCAAAATACTTCAGAAAAGAGTGATAATTCATTTCACTCGCGCTTAGTTTCGACTCGACACTGTAACCAGCTATGTGAGGAGTTCCGAGAGAAACATGCGCTAACAAATCATGATTGATCTCTGGTTCGTTTTCCCAGACATCCCATAGCGTAAGCAGTCCTTTACCTCGGCGCAGATGACGACAAAGAGCAGCGTTGTCGACTACTTCACCGCGCGCAGCGTTGATGAGAAGCGTGCCCTTTTGCAAGTTGGCAATTCTGGATTCATTGAGCATGTGAAATGTGGGGTGTGGCCCCGTCTGCGTCAATGGGGTGTGAAAGCTGATCACCCGTGCGTGAAGTGCTTCCTCAAGCTTACAGAAAATAATTTTTTCGTCGGAGTAACGCTCTTCTACGAAAGGGTCGCAGACGATGCAATATACGCCCAAAGTGCTCAAAGCTCGATGCAACCTGCGGCCCACATGACCGAAGCCAATGATTGCCACCGCATTGTGACGTAGAGAGAAACCGTGTTGACAGATAAGCTCGGCAATTCCACTTAAACAGTATTCCACGACAGCGTTGGCATTACTGCCTGCCGCCTCCGCAAACCCAATTCCGGCGGAAGCCAGATAATTCAGATCGATGTGATCGGTGCCGCTGGTGGCGGTGGCAATAAATTTGACAGTACTGTGCTGGAGCAATTCGCGGTTCACTCGAGTGATTGAGCGTACCAGCAGTACGTCGGCGTCAGCGAGATCTGTCGCCCTAATCTCGCGGCCCGGCAACAACACCAATTCGCCATGTGTGCGAAAGTAATCCTCCACAGCAACGATGTTCTCATCTGCCACTATCTTCATAGGGTCTCCTGAAGCGTCAGATGCTCAGGTCTTATCGAATGCAGAAGCGTGCGGAAGCGTTCTCTGGCAATGACGTCAAAACCCTCGCTGCCAAGCAGATCGTCGACCTCCGCCACATCGGGTTGCTGCCACAGAATGTCTGTTGCATTCACCTGTGAAAAACGTTCAGTAGGCAGATCAACATTCTGCACTATTGTTGCTAGTAGCCGGCTCAATTGCGCCTCGGCCTTATATCGAGTGAGCAATGCGGCGCCTTTGGATGCGCCGCGATACGACAGTCCGCCTACGTCTTGGAGGTTTTCGTACAGCAGCGGCATTGATTCAAAATGGCGAAGCAGACAACTAGCTGCGACCGGGCCGATACCCGGCACTCCCGGAATGCAGTCAACTGCATCGCCAATCAGCCCTAGGTAGCAGGGAAACTGCTCAGGCCGAATGTTGTATCTGGCAATAATAT
>JBBSPQ010000341.1:0-3979 GCA_038258585.1 Pseudomonadales bacterium | reverse complement strand
GCGACCGGGCGGCGCTGGGCGGGGTTGTTCCAGCCCAGTTCGATGAACAGATCCTGGAATTCAAATACCTGGAGTTTTTGTCGGATAGCTGCAACGTTGAATGTCATTGTTTCCCTCACCCCCAGCCCCGCTCCCGTTGCGACAGGAGAGGGAGTCATGCCACATTTGTGTGAAAAGATACGGTTTGGCACCCGCACCCTCGCCCTTTCCCAACATGAGAAAGGGGAGTCGTCACAGCGCTACGATGCGGGAACGTGCAAATTGCACATCATATATCGAACAGCACAACCGTGAACAGCAGCGCGAACGCCACGCTCGCGACGCCGAACGCGCCAAGCGCCACGCGCAGCGCCCACGATTTGCGTTGCATCAGCGCATCAAACGCCTGCTTGCGCTGGGTCTGGCTGGCTGAGGCGTAGTGGTAGGCGCTCGGCACGACCACCACCAGCGCGCCGAGCAGCGCCGTCAGATAGCCGACCACCGCCAGCACGCCAAGCACGCGCACCGACGTGTGTGCCAGATACGCCGGGACCGGATCGGCGGCAAACGCCAGAATGCCAAAGACAACCGTGTACAATCCGGTCACAAGCCCAATAATCTGGCGCGCGGCCTCGTCAAGGTTTTTGGTCGGGTCTTTTTCCTGCTCCGCGAACCATGCATGGAGCGCCTCTTCATCGGCTGTTGGCGCGCGTGTGTGCTTGGCACGCACCTCGTCAGGCATTATGGCGCTCCTCGAATGTGACGTCGAGCATGTTGACTGTGCCGTCGTTCGGGCAAACCAGCCGAAATGTTTCGACGCGGGTCGCGCGCTGCTGGCCCTTGTAGAGCGTGCGCTCGGGCTTGCCTAGCGCTGCCACATCCACGGTCCAACGATGGCCGCAGCGGATGCAGATCACAGTTTGCACGACAGACTTGCTCATCAAGAAGTCCCTTCTCTTTACCAGGACGTTAATCTTCATATAGCTTTATGACATCACCTTCGCGGAGGAAACGCACATTAGGCGACATGAATCGGTAGGAGCTTTCTTCATAATGAACAACCCACATAGCACAGTTCGGAACAGTCGTGGCGAATTGCTCTACATCTTGAAATGATGCATGATCATGGTTGCCAATCTCGCGTGCATCGAGAATAGCAACCGGACAGTTTGTGACCCGCGCATAAATGTTTTCGTTAAACGCCGTGTCAGCTGGATAGCCAAGAATCTGTTGCCCACTTTTGCTGAGGACAAACCCATAGCATATGTAAGAATGAACGCTACGGAACAGTTCAAGTGACAGACCGTACTCAAGCGAAATGCGATTATCTTCATTTGGCGTTACCCATTCTGCTCTGTCGTCCAGTGCGGCATTCAGTTCAGGCGCACCGTGCAGGCGATGTGTACGCACGAAATCCAGCACGGTCGAATTACCAAGAAGGCGCGGCTTGCCTGGAGTAACGCCGATGACGATCGGAAGATCGCCGGTATGATCCATGTGATTGTGCGAGATATAGATCGTATTCGGCAGTGCGCCACCAATGTTACGCAAATAAGAAAGTGCAACACCGGCACCGCAGTCGATAAGCATGTATGGCTCGTGATTCACTCGCAGAGCGAATCCGGTGCTTGGCTGGCCTTTTAACACATACGACGCCCCTTTGCCTACACCGAGACAGACGATGTCAATAGTTGTCATTGCTCCTCCTCTTTTTCGATGTCAAATCCTGCCTTCTTAAATTGCTCCTTTATGTGTTCCATGCTCGCCTTCTCACTCAGCGCCGATGCCCAGTGTCGCTCAAACTCAATCACGCTTGTGTACACGTCATCGGTATTAATTTGTACCGTGTGAAGTTCTAGGAAATTGCCTGTAGCCTGTGACGCTTGAGCCATGGCAATGTCAACTCGGAATTCAGGTTTGTCGCCAAAGATGAGCGCATAACTGGTTGTTTTCCGCTTAAGATCTGATGCGGTGAGTTTAGGAATCAATCGGATTTCTAAATCTGTATTTTTAGTAAGCTTGAGCACTTTGCTGTAGCGATCCGCAATTATGGATAGTTTCTTTTGATCATCTGTAATATCGAAAATCTTGTCAAATTCGGCCTGCAAAAACAGTGCCCGTACCTCAAGTCCTTCTTCTTTGAGCAGACGAGCGAGGTTATCGCAACGCTTCTTCATTTCGGGAAAAGTTTTAGTATCGAAAATATGTGCTGCCTCATTACGTTTCTCTTCCGACGTGTTCTTCAACTTCCCATCTCGAACTGGCCCCTTGAGGAATTTATCGGTAGCAATCGCATTCGAGAGATCGGGAGTCAAGAACCAGACTGAGCGGGCCGTCTCTTCTAATCTAAGTTGTTGCGGAAGATACTTCTCGCTGCGATCCTTTTCGAAGTAGTACTGGCTCCATTTCTCTCCTGCTTGATGTTCACGTTTTTCTGCTGTATTCAAGAAGGAAATGAACTCCCAGATTTGGCTATGTTCTGGATCGGGTTCATACCGTAACATCTCGATATTGAGCTTACTTCCGACATCGCTCCGATCTTCCTCGCGCTCTGGATTACGCTCTACAAGCGCAAAGTGCCTCTGAGATGGCGTACCCCAACGCTTCGCCAACAGAATGATTAATTCTTTGAAACCCTTATGGTCAGTAAGTGCTGTTCCTAGAAACAGCACCGTGTTGCGCCTGAAAATGTTTTCAAGGAAATCGTTGAGCACTTTTGCTTCTTCACTCAGCTTACTCTCATTATTGTTACGAATCTCTTCAAGGATTGCGTCACTGGACAAAATAGTAGCTGGAGACGCAATATCTCCATACAGCTTTAGAATGAAACGGCTATCTGGCTCCTCCCTGAGTTGGCGTAACATGGCAGTATCACTTGATGTTACCACTTGATAATCCGATTTCAGAAGACGCTCCAAAAGTCTATCCTGATTGATTGTGATGTAACACCGAAAATCGAGTGCATCGAGATATTCATGTGCTGGCGAGTCAAGCGAACTTCGATCAACGTGCGGATTAAGAATAAATCGAAGCTCGCCATAAAGCTTCGAAACGTCCTTTTTTGCAATTTTCATCACAACTTCAGAGTAGGCTCTTTTGTCTATCCACTGTTCAATCTGAGCACGTTCCTCCTCATCAAACGACAATGTGCCTAGCAGCTCGCGCTGCAACTTTCCCAAATCGGGCGTGCCAGGAAGCTCTGACATGGAGAGGCGCGCGCCAATGAATGGCACAACTTTCCCCTTTTCAATTTTCAAAAGGAGATCTTCAGGCGGTACATCTGCTGGTACTCGCGGGAACCCGAATTGCTCGCGGAGCCATCTCACATTTTCTATATGATCTCCATATTCTTTCCCTTGTAACTTCTCAGATGCCGTCTCGATAAATGGCATACTCAAGGACACCACATTCCATAACCAATCTGACGGTTTAATCTTCTTATCGTTGGCCAGACGCGCAAGCCACACCGTGTATGGAGTAACATCAGGCATGATTTTTGCGTCTTCTGCCCGTCTAACAAGCTCCTGTCGCAATGCTGGTTGAAATCTGTATGAGATCGGGTCATTGTTCTTGTCTTCCGTATCAGATTGCAACAGACTGCGTTCGGTAAAAAGCTTCAGAATACGGCACGCTTTATCTATTGCTGCTTTAGTCGGTTCATTGCCATCGTCAAGCTCCAATTCCCATGAAAATACGGCTGCTTCAGGCAGAAATGGTATGTCCAGTTGTACAAGTGCGAATAGCCGCTGTTGTTCAGGTTTGAGCATCTTCAAGCTAAACTCAATAGCAGTTGCAAATTGGGCATGGCGGGGACCTAACGCCTGCCGCTCGGCATGCGCCAGCATGGTCGGCCATTGGTCAAGAAAATGTTCGGGCGGGCCGCTGCTGTGATCATAGGCGCTAGCGAGCAACATAATTGCGAGAGGGTGTCCGCCGGTTGCCTGCGCTATGTCCTGAGCGAGATTTTGTTGCTGCTCCTTGGTATGTTTCTTGGCTCTAG
>JBBSPQ010000340.1:0-3980 GCA_038258585.1 Pseudomonadales bacterium | reverse complement strand
TTTGTCGTCAATAAAATCCTTATATTGTATCATATAAACATGATCTATTTCCAACCAATCCAGGTATTCATAGGTCAGCCGGATATTAGGTATCAAACGAGGACATAGTAGATGTCCCGTTTTTCCTTCACCACACCGGACAATGACCGCTATTAAGCGCTCATAATCATTTGTCCTGCTGGCATAAAGTTTATAATAATCGTGACGCGGTTGTTTGTCCTTCTTAATGAAATGATAGACCGAAACAGCCACATCGCGCGGGTCGCGGTAGATAAATAGATGTTTGAGCTTGTATGTGGCAAGCCAAGTTTGAGCTAGGGGAGAAAAAGGACCGTGTCCAGCATAAACCTTTCCAGGACGAAGGTCGTAAATTTGATTTCTGAGTACGTGTAGACGCTGTTCATCTGTATCGCTTTCAGCTACAAAGGATAGCCTTTGTGCGGGGAAATGTTGTGCTCCAGGAATAGCCAACACCAGATTCCGAAAGAGGTTCGTTCCTGATTTCGGCACGCTATCGATCAGGATCGGACGGGCAAGTGTGTTGGTGTGATTGGGCAAGGCGTATGCCAAGTGTATCAACTCCGTCTAAAAGCGAAATACTCTCAATTGTCGTTGTGTTGACATCAGAAACGAGATAATAGTCTTTTTAACGATTTTTCTCACGATCCATTTCCAAGTGAGTCGATTCTTCTCCAATAGGGTGAAACTTGTTTGACCACGGTAATAACGGTCTGATCACGCCGGGAATGTGCCCACCATAGTCACCGCGTGCCGAATCGCCATCCAAACTGTCGATGATCCGAACGGCCACCACTTCACGTGCCATAAGATGGACACGCAAGGGGGTCATCGTGCTCATTGCGACATCGATAATCAGCGTGCTCTCGGATAGCAGATTTCCCGGAATATGTACGGTACTGGTGTAGTGTCCAACTGGACGTGCGCGATTTCGCCATTCTGGGCTGTAATCGGCGGTGATAAAGAGTTTTAGGCCTTCCTCATCAGAAAAATGCAGATTTGGGGTCAGAATATATCCAGCTTCAAGGACAGTATATTCCAACTTTATCTCGAAAGGCTTGCGGATATCAATAGCTTCTTGGAGATTGCCAAATTCATCGAGGATGGACACGGACATCAACCGAACGACTTCGTTACCAGGCGCTCCTTCCAAGTTGTGCCAACGACGTTCAGCAGTTGTGCCCGCATCGGAGCGCAAATAAGCACCTACTACTTCATAAGAAGGACCATCGATTAGGACTGCACCCCGTTCAAGCAAAACTGTACGTGGGCACAATCGCGTTACCGCTGGCATATTATGAGAAACGAACAGTACCGTCCGTCCATCCTGCCCCACGTTTTGCATCTTGTTAAGGCATTTTTTCTGGAAAGCGGTATCACCAACCGCAAGCACTTCGTCCACAATCAGAATTTCTGGTTCCAAATGAGCAGCGACGGCGAACCCCAGACGCAATCCCATACCACTTGAATAGTGCTTCACTGGCGTATCGATGAACTTCTCTACACCAGCAAAATCGACGATCTCGTCGAACTTTCGGTCGATGTCGCGGCGACTCATACCTAGGATTGCACCGTTCAAATAAACATTTTCGCGTCCTGTCAGTTCAGGGTGAAAGCCTGTACCTACTTCGAGCAACGCGCCCACTCGTCCATACACTTCCGCGTAGCCCGTCGTTGGCTCAGTGATACACGACAGGATTTTCAGGAGTGTCGATTTGCCTGCACCGTTGCGTCCGATGATGCCAACAACCTCTCCGTGCTTCACCTCGAAAGATATATCCTTCAATGCCCAGATTTCTTCGCGTAGATCGCTGGCTGACTCACCGCGTAACAAACCACGCACTTTACGAAACGGCGATGTAACCGCATCGACCAGCGTATCGCGGAAAGTCGAATACCGCTCCTGCTTGCCGCCGATGCGGTACATCTTGCCCAGGTTTTCAACTCGAACAGCAATATTACTCATATACATGTCGCCTATTGTTCATACATGACGATATCTTGAACTGTCGTTTTCAAATCAATCGATGGTGACCAGTCGATTACTCGCTTTATGCGAGCAACATCGGGAACACGACGACTCATATCTTCAAATCCGACGGCATATGCTTCAGTATATGGCACGAGCACAATTTCTGATGCACTGTTAGTAAGTTCCTTGATTAGGTTCGCCAACTCAATAATTGATATTTCGTAAGTGCTACCAATGTTGAATACACGCTCACCTGAAGGGATACTTTCTGTTAGTCTCACTAGCGCTGTGGTAACGTCACGAACGTCGCAGAAACAGCGTGACTGGTTACCATCACCGTAGACAGTTATAGGTTCATTTTTGAGGGCTTGTTGTACAAAGCGAGGTATCACCATTCCGTAACGACCGCTCTGGCGGGGACCAACCGTGTTGAACAAACGGACAACAAAAGCATCCAGATCAAACTCGCGTTTATAAGCAAGTGCAAGGAATTCATCCACCATCTTGCTGGCAGCATATCCCCACCGACTTTTGCTTGTAGCGCCTAATAGTACGTCATCCTCTTCGGAAAACGGAATCTTGGAGCCTTTTCCATAAACTTCTGAAGTACTAGCTATCAAGACCCGGGTGCCATAACGCAAAGCCGTGCGCAGTACGGCTTCAGTGCCCATAACATTGGTCTCGATGGTATGAACGGGACGTTCTACAACAAGTTGAACACCAACGGCCGCAGCGAGGTGAATGATAACATCTGACTCGGAGGCCATGCGATCAAGGACTATTTGCTCATTGACGTCTGCACGAGCGAAATGGAATTGTGGATGATCCAAAAGATGTACAATGTTTGACAAAGAGCCAGTTGATAAATTATCGATAGCGAGAACTCTGTGGCCTTCAGCAATCAATTTTTCGGACAGGTGTGATCCAATGAAGCCGGCACCGCCCGTAATCAGGTAGGTTGTCATATCTAGTAGCCCATCAAGAAAGTAATTCAGGATAAAGGCGCGCTAATTTAGTCCAGGCTTGCGAAACGTCGAATTGCCAACGGACAGTGGAGCGTTGAGAATTGCGGGCCGCTTCCCATGCGGCGACTTCACGAGTTAAGGTGACGCGGTAAGGAATCTGCCGCTTGAGGCATTGGTGAACCAGGACGGAAAGCTCAATTTCGATCATGTTGAGCCAGGAAGCGTGTTTGGGCGTGAAGTGAAATTCCAGCTTGCTCAAGACGAGGCGCGCCGAAGCCGGCGGGAAGGTTGCATAGAGCGAAGCGGGCGTGTGGGTGTTAAGATTATCCAGCACGATGCGAATTTTCTCGGCGTGTGGGAAATGGACATCGACTAATTCGCGCATATACATCGCAAAGTCCGCTTTCGTGCGCTGGTCAGTGACGCTGGCGTGTCGCCAGCCTGCGCTGGGTTGGAACATCGTGAACTGATTGCAAGTGCCATTGCGCTGGTACTCGTAGTCGTAACGTGCTGCTTGACCGGATTGAGCAGGAGAAGTGGGACGGGTATCGGCGTGCAGCACACACGGATGCTCGTCGAAACAGACGACTGACTGCCATGCTTTGACTGGTTCAGTATACAGTTCCAACACGTCCTCCATGCGCCAGACGAACTCCACACTTACCGTCGGGATACACCACTGTTCTTTCTGTCAAGGCTTAAGTTCGTTTTTTTCAACGTCGCCCGCACCGTCAAATAGGAGACCAGTTCATAGACGACCTGCAATTTGACCAACTTGTACGCCAACAACTGCAGGGTTCAACTTTCCTGTCCCTCCGGCGCATTGCTGCACGCCAGAGCCACTAACAGCGCTACTTGCTTGCCGTCGAGCTTCTTGTGGCGTCCGGGCTTGGCTGCATCCACGATCCGTTTCTCTTTGACCCACCGCTCCCGTCTTAGGGCAACCGTCAGCGGCGTCACCTGGCTCAACGCAGCGATTTCCAAATCTGTTTTCCCCTGAGCGCTCCACAACAACATCTGCGCCT
>JBBSPQ010000339.1:0-3983 GCA_038258585.1 Pseudomonadales bacterium | reverse complement strand
ATCTGCCATCAGGTCAATCTTGAGTACCTCGGCCGCGCAGTCTGGTCCTCCGAGATCGATGGCAAACTCTTCGCTTATCCCGATACTCTCGTGGGTACCGACAGTCACACCACCATGATCAACGGGATCGGTGTATTGGGCTGGGGTGTTGGGGGCATCGAAGCAGAAGCGGCTATGCTGGGACAACCCACTGCGATGGTAATCCCCGACGTGGTTGGCTACCGCTTTGAGGGCAAACTGGCCGAGGGCATCACGGCGACCGATCTGGTGTTGACCGTCGCTCAGCATCTGCGTGAGCACGGCGTCGTCAATAAATTTGTAGAGTTTTACGGACCGGGTCTGGATTCCCTGTCGGTTGCTGACCGGGCAACTATCGCCAACATGTCGCCTGAGTATGGTGCCACGTGCAGCTTTTTTGCGGTCGATGACGAAACGCTACGTTACTTGGAACTAACAGGCCGTGATGCCGACACCATTGCTCTGGTGGAGGCCTACACGAAAGAACAGGGCTTGTGGCGGACGGGTGAGGAGACAGCCGTATTCAGCAGCACGCTGTCGCTCAATCTCAGCGAAGTGGAGCCTTGTCTTGCTGGTCCGCGACGTCCGCAGGATCGCGTGACACTTCCCAACATCAAGGGTGTCATCACTGAGCAATTGGAAGGCGGCATTCGCAAGACTATTGCGGTTACTGGTGAACATTACCAACTTCATGATGGCGATGTTGTAATCGCGGCGATTACATCTTGTACCAATACGTCAAATCCGGCTGTCATGATGGCCGCAGGGTTACTGGCACAGAAAGCGCTTGCGAAGGGACTCAAACGCAAACCTTGGGTCAAAACGTCGCTCGCACCCGGGTCGAAGGTAGTGACCAACTATCTGGTCAAGGCAGGTCTGCAGGGACCCTTGGACGACCTAGGATTCAATTTGGTTGGCTATGGCTGTACGACTTGCATCGGGAACTCCGGGCCGCTGCCAGCGGCTATCGATGAGGCTGTGACGGTGGCTGGTCTGACTGTTTGCTCCGTGCTTTCTGGTAATCGCAATTTCGAAGGCCGTATTCATCCAAAGATACGCGCCAACTGGCTGGCCTCCCCACCTCTAGTCGTCGCTTATGCGCTGGCCGGCACCATGAACATCGATATCAGCACCGCGCCGCTGGGCAATGACTCAAATGGCAAACCGGTTTATCTGCGCGATATCTGGCCCAGCAGTCAGGAGATAAGCGCGGCTATCGCTCTTGTCAGTCGCGAAATGTTCAGTCAGGACTACGCCGATGTGTTTACCGGCAATCCGCTCTGGAATGCAATGCCAGTGGCTGAGGGGAAAACCTATCAGTGGGATTCCGATTCAACTTACATTCAGAATCCGCCGTTCTTCTCACCACAAATGGAAGGATTGAAAGGCGATATTACCGGAGCTCGGATACTGGCATTGCTCGGAGACTCCGTTACCACTGACCATATATCGCCAGCGGGGTCGATCAACAAAATTAGTCCGGCAGGACGCTATTTGCAGGACCACGATATTGCGTCCAAGGACTTCAACTCCTACGGCTCCCGTCGTGGCAATCACGAAGTAATGATGCGTGGCACCTTTGCTAACAACCGCATCCGCAATGAGATGCTGACGAATGTGGAAGGCGGTTACACATTGTCGTTGCCGGACAAAGAGCAGGTCAGCATCTACGAGGCGGCAATGGACTATCAGGAGCGTGAAATTCCGCTGGTTGTGATTGCAGGTAAGGAATACGGTACCGGCTCTAGCCGCGACTGGGCTGCGAAAGGCACGCGGCTGTTGGGTGTGAAAGCGGTTGTCGCCGAGAGTTTCGAGCGTATTCACCGTTCTAACCTAGCGGGAATGGGGGTGCTGCCTCTGCAATTTGCCGAAGGAGTTACCCGTAAAACCCTGAAGTTGAATGGTTCCGAGAAGATCAATATCAAAGGTCTAGCTACCGTCACTCCCGGCATGAAAGTGACGATGGAAATACAGACGGATGCGGGTGACACTCAGGAATGCGAATTGCTTTGCCGACTAGATACAGCGGACGATGTAGCGTACTTCACTCAGGGTGGCATTCTGCCATATGTGCTAGAACAACTGCTCGCCTCTGGGCAGTAATGGCAGCAGAAGACTAACGAGAGCTGGAACTCAGGAGTCTGGGATGGAATTAAAGCCACAAAAAGGAACACGAATCGAGAAGGACACGATGGGTGAGGTCGAGGTGCCTGCCGACGCCATGTGGGGCGCGCAGACACAACGCTCACTGGAGCATTTTCGTATCGGCGATCACCACTTTTCGCCGCTCTTCATCAAGGCCTTTGCTCTTGTTAAGAAAGCGGCAGCGCTTACCAATGCCGAATTAGACAATCTGGATGTAGAGCGCACGAATCTGATCGTACAGGTGTGCGATGAGATTCTTGCAGGCCGCCACGCCGATCAATTCCCGCTCAGCGTCTGGCAGACCGGCAGCGGTACGCAGACCAACATGAACCTCAATGAAGTCATCGCCAATCGCGCCAATGAACTGGGTGGTGGCAATTACGGTGACAACGCACCGCTGCATCCGAATGACCACGTTAACCGTTCTCAATCCTCGAATGACGTTTTTCCTACCGTGATGCATGTCGCCACAATGCAGTTGCTCAGACAGTCATTATTGCCCGCACTGGATGCGATGATTAATGAGCTGGCTAGCAAGGCCGAGGAATTTGCCGGTGACATCAAGAGTGGTCGCACTCATATGATGGACGCCACCCCGGTCACGCTGGGCCAGGAGTTTGGTGCCTACCGGCAACAACTTGTCTACGCACGGGAACAGATTCAAGCGTCCGAAGCAGGTCTGGCGCAACTGGCGATCGGCGGCAGCGCGGTGGGAACCGGGCTCAATACCGACGTGCGCTGGGCGACTCAGGTCACAAAGCAGATCAGCGATTTATCTGGCTTGTCTTTCGAGTCCGCCCCGAACAAATTCATGGCCCTTGCCGCTCATGACGCTTTGGTGGATGTACATGGTCGTCTGACCGTGTTGGCGACCGCGTTATTCAAGATGGCCAGCGATATTCGTCTGATGAACAGCGGTCCTCGCTGCGGATTAGCTGAAATACGCATCCCCGCAAACGAGCCAGGGAGCTCCATCATGCCGGGCAAGGTCAACCCCACCCAGGTCGAAGCGTTGACGATGGTCTGTGTCAAAGTCATAGGCAATAACGCAGCAATGGCCATGGCGGGCAGTCAAGGCCACTTTCAGTTAAATGTGTTCAAGCCATTGATTATTCAATTGTTATTAGAGTCCATGACGCTGCTTGCAGATGCCATGAACAGTTTCAGAGAGCATTGCCTGCACGGCATTACCGCCAACAGTGAGCAACTGGCGAAGTCGGTAGAGCGCTCGCTGATGCTGGTCACTGTATTAAGCCCCGAAATCGGCTACGAGAATGCAGCCAAGGCCGCCAAATATGCCGAGGCACATGACGTCAGCCTCAAGGAAGCGGTCTCCGCGCTGGGCATTTTAAGTGCCGATGAGTTTGACGAAAGGGTAGACCCGCGCGAGATGCTGTTTCCGTTCGAGGCAAAACCCGGCTAAACTCGGTTTCCGTATAAAAACAGTATGAGGATTTATGGAATTCCTGTTGGACCCATCGTTATGGGTCGCGTTGATTACCTTGGTAGTTCTTGAGGTAGTACTCGGCATAGACAATCTCGTTTTCATAGCCATTCTGGCGAACAAGGTACCCCCACATCAACGCGATAGAGCTAGGGTTATAGGCCTATTGCTCGCCGTTGTCATGCGGTTGGGATTACTGAGTGGCGTCTCTTATCTTGTTACGTTGACCACTCCGCTATTTTCGATCTTCGGTTTCCCCTTCTCCGGGCGGGACCTCATACTTCTTGCCGGTGGATTTTTCCTGCTGTTCAAAGCAACAACCGAATTGCATGAGAGGCTGGAAGGGAATATGCGCGGCCATATTGAAAACGGGGTT
>JBBSPQ010000338.1:0-4000 GCA_038258585.1 Pseudomonadales bacterium | reverse complement strand
GCAGGAGCGTAGCGCGCCATGGATGGCGCGGTCCGAGCCTCACATGGACGTGCTTGCAGGCGTCTCCTGACTGACCCACCTCCTCCCCATGGCTCTATCCACAGAGCAATTCGCACTTAAAAATACAGGCGTAAAAAAAAGCAGTTTCACTATTGTGATTCTGCCTTTTTACAAAGCGTTTATGTCTTAGCGCATATCAGCCGCGCGGTGCACCAACTCAATGCGGGCACCTTCTGGCCCCTGCACATAGAAGAAATTGATGATGCCGTTGGGCAGAGTCATGTCTCTCGGCTCAGAAGTAAATTCCAGATTCTTATCCTTCAGATCCGCTATGGTGACTTCAGAGTCCAGCGCGCGCCAGCCAATGTGATCGATGGAAGCGCCTTGGCTTGGGAACGTACTGTCGGCACGGGTAACCAACAACCACACATTGCCCGGATACAGAATGCCATCCAGACGTCCGCGCAGGTTCGTGCGGATGCCACCAAAATTAGCTTCATACCACTTGAAAGTGGCCTCAGGATCAGTTGAGCGCAAATGCACATGGTGGAAGCCCAGGTGCTGCGAATCCTCAATCAGTTCCAGCCGCGAACCGAATGGATCGACGATAAATGCAAGCTTGAACAGACCAGGAATTTCACGCACGTCTGACTCGACCGTTGCACCGGCTGCGCGGGCCTTGGCGACAACGGCGGCCACGTCAGGAAAGGAGAAACCGAGGTGATCAATGACGCCACCTTCGCTTGGCTTGGTGTCTGGATTGTTGCCCAGAAACATGATGCGCGTGGTGCCGAACAACAGGCGATCAGTACGACCGTCAACGAATTCACCACCTATATTGTCTTTGTACCACTGTGCTGCAGCCTGAGGATCGGCTACTGCCATGTGAACGTGATCGTACATATAGGTTTTACTCTGGGCCTGAGAAAGTCCTGGCAGGCAGAACAGGGCGAATAGAATGAAACCAGCTTTGAACTTATTACTCATACAACACTCCTTCAATGAATATCGGCATTTCTTGTTATTGGGGGCTTTAGATCCTGAAAAAGAAGTGCCAGCATAGACCCGCATGGCACCTTAGTCCAGTTTCGATTCCTCTGGAATTAACTCAATAGCACGACTTTGAAGCCGTGTTCTTTAGTCAATGTCGTGACTTGCTGGAAACGTGCGGCGGCCAGCCTTTCCAATGGGATGAATTGATTTACCACGACCAACGCCTGACCTTTCCGAGCTAGCAACTGACGGATGCTGAGGAGAAACTTTTGTGACAAATCACCACTGGTGCTAAACCCCAAGTGAAATGGAGGGTTGCAGAGAATTAAATCAAATTTCTCCTGCAAGGCCCCGCCACAGTCATCGAGTGTAACCGTGACACTTAGATCGTGCAGCTTGAAACTCGCCTGCGCTGCCGCGACAGCCGCTGCATTGTTATCAGTGGCTGTGCGGGTTGTAAAAAGGAGGTCTTTGGTTGCAAGCAGCAGATAACCATAACCGCAGCCAAGATCAAGGACGGAGCCAGCAGAGGACTTGCCGGATAGCTGTTTTCGCGCCTGATTTGCCAGCAGTACGCTGCCACGATCCAGTTTGTCCCAGCCGTATACGCCGGGCTTACTCATAAATTCCATTGCTTCAATCTTCTTTTCACGCAGCTGCTCATAGTCTTTGCTATCGAGCCATTTTGGTTCAGCAGGCGCGTTCTTTGGGTTCATTTTTGCAAGACTGCTGCGGTAGGAGGTGCCTTGCTTTTTCAAGCGGGCGGGGACACGGAACACCTGTTCGGCATGTTTGCCGTGGGTCTTGATGCCGTCATCTTTATTGCCGAGCAGGTGTAGCGCGCCATCCATCGAAAGCAGTTTGTAACTTTCATTGATGCAGTGATTGACCAGTGTTCTTTCTTTGGACACGCGATAGACGATGCTGGAAAATTCCTGCACAGGCAATTCGCTAAAGCAGAAGTCATTGAGCGTGACTTGATGGCCCAGCTCGCGAAGCGTCACGGCGATATCACAACGATTAGTGATTGCGAATAAATTTTTTCGAGGCCGCACTGTTTGCAATTCAGTGACAGACAAATTCTCGTCGACTATCCATAGCGTTGCTGCTCCCGCAAAGGATTCATTGAGCAGGTCGTTGAATAAAATTTCTAAATGCACACTCATGCGTTAAAGCTCGCCACTTCTTGTTCAGTCAATTCACGGCACTGTCCTGGTAGCAGATCATCGTCGAGTCTTACTTCCCCAATCTGCAGTCGATGGAGCGCGGTGACATGATTGCCACAGGCGGCGAACATGCGTTTCACCTGATGATAGCGACCCTCGTTCAGCGTCACCAGCGCATCATTGTCGGTAAGTGCACGACACTGTGCCGGCACTGTTATCTTGTCTTCATTGCGTAACAGAATGCCGTCCGCAAAACGCTGGATTGTGTTTTCATCTACCGGGTCTTGCAGCGTGGCCCGATATACTTTCGCGAAAAGGTGGCGCGGAGAGGTGACCCGATGCAGCCATTGTCCGTCGTCACTCAACAGCAAGAGACCCGTAGTATCGATGTCGAGACGACCCGCAATGGACAAGCCTTCGGTGGGTATATCTTCGATAAGATCGAGCACGATGGGATGCTCAGCGTCCTCGGTTGCACAGACATAACCAACAGGTTTGTGCAACATCAGGTAGCGAGGTTGCGGCAGAGCCAGCAAGTCACCATCGAATTTCACTTCATCCTCTGCGTTGATGTGAGTTGACGCTTTGGTGACAACGCTGTCATTGACGGTCACCTGCTTCTTTCTGATTACGCGCTTGGTGACATCCCGGGGGAGCCCCGTCGCGTGACTTACATATTTATCGAGACGCATGGGTCAGTGATTCCTTTGGGTTTTGCGGGACTGCCACTCACGCGGGTCCACCAGATAGTAGGATTTCAATTCATCGAAAAGGGCGGGGTGACGCTCCGCCAAGTCATGAGGTCTTTCATAGAATGTTTCGGTGACTACGGCGAAGAACTCTGCCGGGTCAGTTGCGCCATATTGGTCGATGATCGTGTGTCTTGCTTCGTTGGTCGCTAGCTGCAGCGCTGCAAACTCTTCCGAAAAAATTCTAGCCCAGTTGCTGTATGCGCCTTTGGAGTACAGTAAGGGAGAGCCATTTGTCACACCGGATTCATGATCGAGTTGATGAGCGAATTCGTGTAGAACGACGTTGTAGCCATCGGAAAAATCGCGCACTCCTTGTTCAACATTGTCCCAAGCAAGAATGACTTTACCGTTACTCCAGGATTCGCCAGCAAGTACTGTTTCGTTGGCGCTCACCAGACCAAATTCATCGCGCTTGTCACGCGTCACTTTGAAGTTGGAAGGGTAAACCAGAATAGTGCGTAAATCTTCATACTCGTGGCTGGGGCGGTTCAACAATAGCAGGCAAGCATGGGCGGCGATGGTGACGCGGATTTCGTCCGTGATCTGCTGGCCGGCACAGCCGACAAATTTTTTGCTGCCGAGAAATCGGGTAATCAGTTTGCGCAGTTGGGTTTGCTGATCTGGCCATAGCGCTTTGTAGACAGAGAGATTCTTGCGCAGGATCGGAAGCCATGCGGAAGGAAATTGCGTGTCATCGAGCTTACGGCGGCGGTAGCGGGGATAGACAAACAACAACAACGCTACAGCGATCACGATTAGCCATAACAATGTGACAATCAGAGTTGACTGCAGGTCCATTTTTTCAGTGCCACGCAGACATCAATGTCCGCGCCCGTCATTGTCTTTTGGTTGCAGGGCGAGGCCGCCTTGATCAGAGTCGTCTTCGTCATCCGCATTAACGCCTTTTCCTTCAGAAAGTTGAATTCTTAGTCGCAGGTTGTTTTTTGAGTCCGCATTCTTAAGCGCTTCTTCCAACGAAATGCGTCCGGCCTTGTAGATGTCGAACAGGGCAGAATCAAAAGTCTTCATCCCCTGATTCTCTGATTTCTCCATTACTTCTTTGATTTCGTCGACCTTGCCCTGTTTAAT
>JBBSPQ010000337.1:0-4001 GCA_038258585.1 Pseudomonadales bacterium | reverse complement strand
AGTGTCAGGCTAAAGTTGCTCTGGTTGCTGAAGATATCATCGGTCTGATCACGGTACTTCTCATCGCTGCGACGAATGTCAGTACTGTCGTTGCTGACGAAGCGTGGTGCGGTAATCATAGAATCACGCTCGGTTATACCCCACCGTGTGATGTTCTCGAAGGAACTGCTCTCGGTCAGACTACGGGTGAACTGCACAGTCGCCATGTTAGTTTCGATTTCTTCAAAATCGCGAGATTTCAGGCCATACCAGTTTTCGAAATCAACAGGTGGCGCTTCTCCGGCATAGTCAGCCAATGGTATGTTTGAGTCTGGAACCCATGGGATACCGTAGTCAGGAACATTATCCTGTTCCATATGGAACAGGCTCAAGGTGACTTCGCTGCCAGTGTCCACGCCGAAGCTGATGGAAGGCGCGATACCGACGCGTTTGTTATTAACCACATCGCGGCCGGGTACGTCTTGGTCGTGGTATAGCACGTTCAGGCGGACCGCAGTGTTGTCCAAACTATCGACTGCGCGGTTGAGGTCCAGTGAAAGACGCTCATAGCTGTCTGTGCCCACAGAGAGGGAAGTAGACGTGGTGTCTTCCAGCCGGGCAGATTTGCTCACCATATTGATAGAGCCGCCAGTCGAGCCACGACCTGAATAATCAGAAGAAGGGCCTTTTACCACTTCAACCTGCTCAAGGTTGAACGGGTCACGAGTATAACCACCGAAGTCACGGACGTTATCAACGAAGATATCGGTTCTGGCGCTATAGCCACGAATAGTCATCTGGTCGCCCGCTGGCGTACCACCTTCACCTGCCTGCATGCTGATGCCGGAAACGTTTCGCAATACGTCGCGCAAGGTGCTGGCAGCGCGATCAGTAATCAGACTTTCGGGAATCACGGTGACTGTCTGGGCTGTGTCCAGTAGTGAACGACGAAATTTAGATGATGCCGGTTCGCCGTCGAATTGATCACCGTATACATCGATGACTTGTGCATTTTCAGAGCCTTGTTGGGCATGGGCGCCAGTAATCAGAGTGGAAGCCACTGCAAAAGCCAAAGCAGATTTGCGGAATCCGCGCGACGAAGGAGTAGCGACCAGTTGTACAGCACTGGCGTGAGTGAAAGAGTGGGTCATGGGAAATTGCTCGCCTTTTACTTGGTTAAGAATCTAATCGAGAACCATTATCATTTAGATTTAAGAGTTCGGCAAGAGGAATCTTCAACAACTTCGAAGTGCCGTCGCTAGCAGGCGCTTCCCAAAATTTTAGGTCAGCAGTGTTCTTGAAAAACTAAGTAAGAATGATTATCATTAGCTGAAATTTTCAAAGAGCAGTAGATTTCATGCTAAGAAAGATTGTGTTCTGGCTTCACCTGACGTGTGGAGTAGTTGCAGGGATTGTCGTGCTGATAATGTCTGCTACCGGAGTGATCCTGACTTACGAGCGTCAGATACTGGCAATGGAAGATCAGGGATATAACGCCGAACCGCAGCTTGGCCAGAAAATGCTAAGCATTGAGAGTCTTGTGGCGGCAGGTACCACCGATGAATTCACGCCGCAGAGTATCACGCTTTCTGCAGACGCAGACGCGCCTGCAATATTGCGCGCGGGCCGTAGTGGCTCGGCCTATCTCAATCCCTACACCGCAGAAGTCTATCCTCCCAAAGAAAGCTCTCTGGATGGTTTCTTCTCTGCTGTGACTGGCTGGCATCGCTGGTTCAACATGACTGGTGAGAATCGGAATAAGGCGCGTGTTGTAACCGGCGCCAGCAACTTAATGTTCCTGTTTCTGGTATTCAGCGGTATTTATCTGTGGCTGCCAGCGGTATATCGCTGGAGCACAATGCGTCTGCGTCTATGGTTCCACCCCAATGCCAAGTCTGGACAGGCACGTGATTATAACTGGCACCATGTGTTTGGATTCTGGTCAGCCCTACCGTTGGCGGTGATTGTTTTCTCTGGCTCAGTGTTCTATTACCCATGGGCCAATAATCTGGTGTATCAGCTGGCGGGTGAAGAACCTCCGCAGCGTGGCGGCCCTCCGGGTGGACAGCAAGACCGTGCGGAGCGACCTGCACCGACGCCTTCTGGTAGAGAAATGATGAGCCTGGACTCACTGTTTGCTGCCGCACGCATGCAATCAGAGGATTGGAACACGCTGACATTGACGCTGCCGACATCGGGTGCAGACACCGCGAATTTCGCCATTGATGAAGGTAACGGTGGTCAACCTCAGAAGCGTCACTCTCTCAGTCTGAATGCCTATAACGGAGAAGTTGCTACGTGGGCGCCATTCAGCAGTCAGAGTAATGGTCGTCAGGCCCGCTCATGGCTGCGTTTCCTGCATACCGGTGAAGCATTAGGCATCATCGGTCAGACTGTGGCGGGCTTAGTTTCATTCTTGAGTATTCTTATGGTGTGGACGGGATTTGCGCTGGCATGGCGACGCTTTATGCGTTGGCTGTCCAGACAGCGTCGAACCGCGGCAAATCAGTCGTCTGCGGGAAGGAACGGGATTGATAGTGGGGCAGCAGATTCGGTTTAGATCGGGCCCTGTTTAACTTTGCGAGCTACTGACTTGGCCGTCTGACTTTCGCAAAGTCAGTCGGCTTTTTTTATGAGGTGAGATTGACGCTCCAGACTCTCGGCTGACCACACTTCTTTCGGGCGATAAAATTCCGGTACAGCTGGGACGTCGGAGGGAAGTTGGACCCAGCTCTGTTTGGTAGAAGTATAAATATGGATGTCGGGTTGACAGCGTTCCGCCTCGTCGAGCGTTCCTACGCGGATGAACCGCATTGCATCTCCGGCAGCGGCATAATTGCTCCACACAGCAACTTTGCAATGGGGGCAGCGGGAAATATTCTGTCCTTTGCCACTGTTGGACGGTGTAGCAACAATTTCGACATCACCATTCAATAATTCCACGGCGCTGGTTTCAATAACCGCATTCAAAGCGAACGCGGTACCGGTTTCACGCTGACACCACCGGCAGTGACAGCAGTGCACAATCAAAGGATTGACGAGCAGTCGGTATCGTACGTGGCGACAGGTACAACCGCCTTCCGCACCGGTGGTGTTAGATGTCATGGTAGCTCCACTGTTTTGTTATTGTGATCTTCGCGTGCACGGTAGATTAAATAGGCGCCGAGTGCAATCGGGGCCACTGGCCACCAGCTTTCCACCCATTCCAGCGAAAAATAAAACAGTGTCTTGGACAATGCGATCAGACCAACAACCAGCAGAGCGGCACTGCCGACATAGCTGCCACCTAGTGGGGGGCTGTGACTATCCTCGGGCAATGCAGCAGTACTTAACCCTTCAAGCGACAAATTGTAAAGTGCGGCCAAACGACTCGCATCGATCTGATTGAAGAGCCAAAAAAACGGAATGAATATTCCCACCAGCGGACTAATGCCGCCAACGCTATTGGACGATACCAATGCAATGGCGCTGCCAAAAATAACGAAATGGGTAAAGCCGCGCTGATAATTGTGTCGCGGTGGTTTCTATCCAGCCCGGGTCGAAGGCGTTGACTCCCGGAAGTCCGCTGGCGAGTAGCAGGACAAGACTCAAGGCATACGCTCCCTCCAGTGCAAACCGCGGTCTCAGTAACCATATGCGAATTCGCCCGACACGTGAGGCGAGTGATCGCGGCCGAATTGCGGGCGATTGGATAGGGGGCATTGAGAGAGAGGAGGTTGCGGCGACAACGCGTGCCGTGAAACCGGATGGAGCTGCACGCGAACGAATCTGTGGGAGGCACGAATCGAGAACCTGAAAACTGCTGTGCAGCACGCGACAGTACTCGCAGTGCGCAAGGTGCAGCGTCCACATCGCGTTTGATGCAGATGAAACTGCATCCTCGGCAAGCAACGTTTGAGCCCGCTCGCACGCATCCATATGAAGCGAAGCCAAAACATTTGCGACGATATCGGGTGATTCCGGCACAGACAACTCAATGCTGAATTGTTCCAAACATGACGCACATGTATCCAAATGTCTTT
>JBBSPQ010000336.1:0-4001 GCA_038258585.1 Pseudomonadales bacterium | reverse complement strand
CGTTGCGAGAATGATTCGGCGTTACCCGGCTATCCCCATCGGTTACTCCGGCCATGAAGCGCCCGATAACCTCGACGTAGTGAAGATTGCTGTTTCTAAGGGTGCAGGGATCTTGGAACGTCATGTAGGTGTTGAAACGGACACCATTAAACTAAACAAATATTCGATGAATCCAGAGCAAACGGATGCTTGGGTCACTGGTGCTTTGACCACTCATGAAATTTGTGGTAGCCATGATGACGAAAAACTTATCACCCAGGGCGAGATCGAATCGTTGCTATCGCTCAAACGAGGAATTTTCGCTGCCAACAACATCGTCAAGGGACAGCAGATCAAACGCAGCGATGTCTTCTTTGCCATGCCATGTGTCGATGGTCAGCTCGACAGCGGCGAATTTGGGCGCTATCGCACCACCTGGATCGCGTCGCGAGATTATGCCCGCAACGAGGCGATCCTCGAATACCAGCAGCCCGATACCATTAGTATGGTTCGCAGCGTAATTCACGACGCGAAAGGGATGTTGTATGAAGCCAATATTCAGATTGGCAGCGAGTTCGACATCGAAATTTCGCATCATTACGGGCTAGAACATTTTCGACAGACCGGGGCCATCTTGATCACATTGGTGAACCGCGAATACTGCAAGAAATTAGTTATCGTGCTGCCCAATCAAAAACATCCCAACCATTACCATAAACAAAAAGAGGAAACTTTCCAACTATTGTGGGGAGACCTTGAGCTGGTGCTGGCTGGGCAAGAGCGCGACCTCCACCCCGGCGACCTCGGATTGATAGAACGCCGGATGTGGCACAGCTTCACCACTAAGGGCGGGGCGATCTTCGAGGAAATCTCGACCAAACATATACGAGATGACTCATTTTACGAAGATGAAACGATCAACCGACAAGACCTCATGCTGCGTAAAACTATTATCGAAGACTGGTAGGTTCCTGCATGACCATCAAACAGCGTATAGTGCGTTTGCTTCCTCGACATCAATACCATCGCTTTAAGCAAAGTTACCAGCGCACTGGCTACTTGGCGCTGCGTGCGCTGAACCAAAAACCGAGTCAAAGGGTTGCACGTGTCTTGAGTGATTATGTGTCGGTACTAGCTCTTTCGCAGTCCGATCTGGCAAAATCTGTCCAGGCTGAGCAAGTAAACAATCAGCATGTTCTCTTCTTTACCGGACTTAGTGGTTTTCTGGCCCTGGTTGCCTTTGAGATAGCGATATACCGCACTTTGCAGGGTCGGGGTTATACCTGCGATTTGGTCGTTTGCGACCGTGTACTCGATTTCTGCGAAATGATGGACGATGGGCAAACTCCGGCAGATCGCCAGCACGCCTGCTACCGCTGCTGGCGGCGCGGCGAGGACATGTTGAACGGCGTCCAAATCCCATACCAAACTGCCTCTAAAATATTGTCTACCGAGGCGCGCAGACGTATCAATGACTTAGAAACAAGCCTGCTCAGCCAATCTATCGACGAATTGCAAAACCTGGTGGTCGATAACATTCACGTCGGTGCGCACGCCATCGCTGCTGCACTGCGTTTTTTGAAACGCGGCACATTTCCTAACTCCGGCGATGAGGGGGCAGATCATGCCAGGGACGTTTTGCGGCATTACGTCAACAGTGCGATCCGAACTAAGTTTATCGCTGAGGCAAGCTTGCAGTCGGCACGTCCCGATAAAGTTATTTTGACGCATGGAATTTATGTATCCTGGGGGCCGGCGCGCGAAGTTTTCGAGCACGCGGGAATTCCTGTCGCCGTATTTGACCTTAGCCCCATCTTTAATAACGCCTATATGACCTCGTGGAATCGTCCATCACAAGCGCAGGCAGTTGGTACCTTGTTCGACCATGAACAGGATCGGCCACTCACGGGGAGTGAACGGGAACAGTTGGCCGAATACCTTGCCTCCCGGCGGCATAACACGCGGGATCGCACGCGCTTCAACGTCGTGCCAGAGCTGCCACGCAGCGAAACGCGCGCTCAACTGGGAATTCCCCAGGATGTGCTGTGCACCGCGCTGTTTTCGAACTTGCTGTGGGATGCGGCGACCGTTGGAGCCGACATCTGTTTCCCCGATCAGTTGGCCTGGATTCAGTTCACGCTGGATTATTTCGTCCACCACCCAGATAAGTGGCTGATCGTACGTCCTCATCCGGCTGAAGAACTGCGCGGCACCCGTCAATCGGTGGTGGGTATGGTTCGGCGTCTGTATCCGGCCCTTCCGCCCAACATCTTACTGATGGAACGGTCGATGGATGTCAACGCCTATTCCGTTTACAACGCCATCGATGCCGGCATTGTCAACACCAGCACGGTTGGCCTGGAAATTAGCTTGCTTGGTAAACCGGTGATTGTAGTTTCGGGCGCGCACTACCGAGGAAAAGGTTTCACGTTTGACCCAATCAATCGTGACGAATACGCACGGACTCTTGACGGGTTGGTTATCGGTGAGCGGCTAACCGCTCACCGGGTCGCTGAGGCTGAGCGATATGCGTATATGCTTTTCTTCCAGCATCATATTCGACTACCATTTTTTGACGATTTTCCATCGACCAACATGATTAGCGCGGCGCGGCTGGAAACCAGCGATCCGCAGTTGCAGGCCAACCTCGATGCTTGGTTGAGTGCATTCGAGAAACAAAAACCATTTGTCCTTCCGAGAGTGTAATGGGGAAATTCATGAAATTCGAAGACGTGAACGCCATTGTCGGTGGACTACCCAAAATACAACCCAAACATGGTAGGATTTTGTACGATTTTATTTTGAAGACAAAACCTGATGAGTGTCTTGAGCTTGGCTTCGCTCACGGCAAAAGTAGCTGTTACATTGGTAGTGCGCTTCATGAAGTGGGCAAAGGACACCTCACGACAATCGATTTGACGAATGGCCCCACGAATCCGTCAATTGAAGACCTTTTAACTCAAACGGGGCTGCAAAGCTACATAACCCCAGTGCGAGAAAAAATATCCTATACATATTTTCTGAAATCTAAGATTGCTGAGCAATCAGTAACTGGAAGTTGTGATCCAGTATATGATTTTTGTTTTGTCGATGGCCCAAAACACTGGGTTACCGATGGATTGTCATTCTTTTTGATAGACAAACTGCTCAAACCAAATGGCTGGATACTTTTTGACGATTACAGTTGGACATATACCGACCAGGTGAGAAGAAATAAGATAGTCGATGTGGATAACTACTACAAAAGCTTGCAGGTCGATCACTCTGAAACGGCCCACATCAGAGCTGTTGTTGAATTACTTGTTATGCAGCATCCCAGCTATTCGAACTTTGAAATCCTAGATGAGGAGTGGGTTTTTGCCCAAAAGGTACTAGGGTCGGCTAAACACATTACTTATTCGACCACAGATACAATCGCAGTCCTCATAAAGAAATCACTCAAGAGAATTGCTGCTCAAATCACCTGAATATAATGACGATCATGGTAGCTCGCAAAAGAGAGGCAAGTTCCTCAGACCCGGCGATTTTACTCGCTAACGCCTATTACAAGCCCAACTTCGGGGGCATTGAGAATTCTCTGTACTACATTGGAACGTCGCTCAAGAATCTAGGTTTCAGGCCCTTGATCGTTGCCAGTGACCGCGATGCATTTAATAATCGGCAGCTTCTGCTCCATGAATTCCTGGACGATTTGGAAGTATTCCGTTATCACCGTTTCCGCAAGCCGGGCATTTTGTGGACAACATTGACTGGTCAAGATGTTGTGCAGGCTGGGCGATTGATCCGAAAACTGGTAAGCAAGCACAGAATCGTGGCTGTCATAGCGAGGGATCATCGAGTTGGATTAGGAGCTTCCCTCGCTTTAGATCGTGTGCCTCTTGTCTATGTTGTTCCGGGGGTGTCCAAGTATCAGGATGCAATCGCGTATCAACAGACAGAATCTTTATCGCTGCAGAGACGGCTGCTTGCCAGCTATGTGCGAAGAATAATCTTGCCTCAAAGTCATTTGATGCAGGGGGCGT
>JBBSPQ010000335.1:0-4001 GCA_038258585.1 Pseudomonadales bacterium | reverse complement strand
CGATGGCCGAGGATCCTTTTCTGTCCCTTGCCAACGCGGTTGCCTGGCTCGACCCGCTTTGGCAGATGCCCGACGATTACGAATACGAAGAAGGAAATGATCTGGAGATGGCACTCCACATCACACGCGGCGTCTTCCCTGATATCTACGCTGGAGCGGTTGAGCAGATTCGCGCAGGCATTGCTTCTCCACAATTGGATAACTACGTCTGCGGAGAAATCAGCAAACTGGGTATCCCGCTGGAAGGTCTCGACTGGCTCGCTTATGGTATTCCGCTCCCCGCGCACGGCGTGGAACTGTCCGAGCCAGATTTCTATACCTCACACCCTGAGGTGGCGCGCATTCTCAACCTATTCGGCATCCAGCCCGAGCCAGAAGGTTATCAACCCGACATTCCTGACCGTGCCTACACTGCAGGGCGCTTACTTGCCAACAGTCTCTACAAGCAAAAGGATGCGCGCTGGCAGCAAGCCGGCTGGGCGCTGGCATGGTTGTTTTCTTGTAGCGGGAACAGCTTGATCGATTATGACGATGAGGCCCTAGCGGAAATGCAACCGCTCCCGTGGGACGAGGAGAGTGTTGCCTTTGCCCGCGAAATCCTTGCCGAAGCCGAGATCATTTTGAAAGATGTCAGCGCCGGGCTGACCCTGCTTGAAGCCCATCCAAGTGCCTTCCAATTCCTGTCCGAAAATGTAAATCGACTTTACCAGAGCCTAGCAAACATGAAGGAGAACCACCGTGAACCCCACCTCCGAATTCACTGGCCGTCTCTTGACGGAGGCGCTAACGGAGCAACCGTCGCTAACGCTGAGCTTCTACAGCTTCGGCGTGATGCTGCGTAAGACGGATGGCGCACACGTCACGGAATATCCAGTCGATCCGGCCCAGGTCGCGCTGGCGCTGGCCGCGAAAGTCCGCTTTGATACCGGGCTGCTCGCGCAGACAACGCTGCTCATTCGACATGAGGGCGTCAAGAAGACAGTCATCGAATATCGCGCCCCGCAGAAGACTGGCTTGTATCTGGACGGTTCAGAAACCGCTCTCCGCCTCCCGCTGCCAGGGCTAATTTTTGTCCGCATCACAACAGAAGACAAGAATCCCCAGTATCAAGTTTATGCCGTCAAAAAGCGTCCGGTTGTTCTCAACATCGCCCTTTTTCATGCACCACTGCCGAACGTCTTCAACTCCGGAACGATCTGTTGGGGCAGCGTTCCATTGGTCTCGGAAGCGGCACTGCGCGACTCGTCACTGGCGGAAGATTGGCGTGTCCTGCTCGGTTCACGATTCGGCGATCACGGTGTTCAGAGCAAGAGCAAAGCATTTATGCGCGACATCCGCCAACAGTTCATAGCTCTCGAAGAACGGAAGGCGCGCGTCTATCCAAAATCTGACCTGGTTCCGGTGCAGCGTTCGCTGGCACAGGTGTTAGGAGAAGAACGATGAACGTGTTTGATCCGAATCTGCATTTGAAGACAGTTACGGTCGTTGGGCTGGGCGGCACGGGGGCGCAGATTGCCCGACACGTGGCGCGCATCGTTTATGACTTGCAGCGATCCCGGCTGCACCCACCGCAAATCGTCTTCATCGACCCGGATACGGTCGAAGCGAAAAACGTCGGACGGCAGTTGTTCACGGAAGCTGAGATCGGGCAGAACAAAGCGCTTGCGCTGATGCGGCGCTTCAACTGTGCGCTCGGGTTGGAAATTGTTGCCCTACCAGAAGCAGTTAACGCCGAGGAGCACTTTGAGCGCTACGGCGGCAATCTGGTGATCGGTGCCGTCGATAATCCTCTGGCCCGGCGCGAGTTGGCACGCATTAATGGCCTTGGGCTGGACTGTGGCAATCATCGCGCCAGTGGGCAGGTGGTTCTGGGCAACACCAGCGACCGAGATCTCGTGCAGCGGCACATCGACGGGAACGACGGGCAATACCCTTATCTGCCGAACGCTGCGCTTCTCTTTCCAGCCCTGCTCGAACCTGAGCCACCCGTCGAAACGCCGAATGAAGAACTATCGTGTGCCGACCTGGTTCTGCAAGGGGATCAGCACCTGCTGGTCAACGACTGGATGGCGTGCGCGGCAGCAAGCTATCTCTATGCGCTTCTACGCCGTCAATCTGTGACGACGTTTGCCACCTTCATCAGCCTCGACGGATTGAGTGTGCGCAGCCTGCCGATCTGCCGCGACGAACTGACACCCTACCTGAACTAAACCCCTCGACTCGACAATCGAATATTGGAAAGGAAAGCTCATGCGTTTCTGGAACGACATGCAGAATAAGTATGGCTTTGCTGACGGTGAAGCGATGCCAGATGGCATTGACGTGTTTCGTGCCGTTTATATCCGCACCGTGAACACAGTCGCGGCACAACTGGGCAGCACTGTACGAGCGGTCGCTTATAACCGTTCAGGGGTTCACAACTGGTGCTTGATCTTGTTCTATCCATTGGGTGCGCTAGAAGCGCGTGGTATCAGTTTGTTGATGCTCCCTGTGGAGTTGGACGTCGATACCGTTGAACCTGATGAAGCCATGGAGGAAGCCGTTCGGCAAGTAGAACTGATGAATCTGGACGATTTTGTCGAGGTCAAAGTGAACATCACCGATGAATTCACCGACTTTCTGACTCATCTTCGTCCAGTGAAGGACGACGAACCCCTGATTGTGACCGTTGGCGGGCAACCACAGCATTGTTATCCAGAGGGAAGAGCCAAGCTTGTCCATGAAGTGCGCGCATTGAATGGCACACTGCTGCCGTCGGGTGCCGAATACCGATTAGCATGGCTTGACCATTATGCGTGCCTGGCAGCACTCGCGGAAGATGGCGGTGCGAATGTCGCAATCGCAGATGTCGCTGCACTGGTTGTTACCGAAATCCCTGCGGCAGTCCGCTCAGAAAGCGCGAATTGCGATCCTATCCCCCCATTCCACCTCCGTGACCTTGAGAATAAGCCTATCGATGCCTATGGCACTTTCCTGAACTACGACGACGCTTTGCAGGGTCTCCAGCGTGCTGTCCATGAACGTATTGAGCCTCTTCGACTGATGAATGGTTACGGAAATACGGTGATGTCCTTAGCCCCCGATCAAGAGGGATAAATCATGCTTCAGGGTCAGCGACAGAACTTCCATCACTCGAAGTTATCAAAACCGGGAACCATCGGGCATATCATCGGGCTGTCCACTGTAAATGCGCATCGCAAATGTATCGTGATTGCGTATCCACTGACTGACAGCCCAGATTACCGCTTCAGTATCGGTATCCATACGCTCTTTGTTCGTTTTCTCGACAATGGAGCAACTGAACGCTTCAGTGGTAGTTGGTTTGAGCCGGATAGCGAGTTGGGTTGAGCTTGAGTCTCATTTCTGAAACTACCTAAAACAACGGTTGATTGAGCGTAGTAAGGAGTGGAATGATGAACAATCCAGAGCAAGCCGCACTTGAACGCTATAACGCGCATTTCGAGGCTGAAACCTATGAAAGGATCGCTGGGTTATTGGCCTCAAATCTGTCCGTCGAACGGGACAATCCGCGAGTCATCGCTGCACTCAATCTACTGATCGACCTGTGTTTAGAAGTCTGTGGATCAGCACAGCATGAAGGAAGTTGGCATCGATTGGCGGCCTTTTGCGGACAGAATGGCATCCTCAAGTACACGGTTGATTCTGTTGTGTCTTACTTGCAGCGCTTCGCTGAGGACAACCTTCGCATTGATGATTTTGAAGCTACTGCAAAAGCGTTGCTCCTGGCATATAGCGCGAAGTCAGATGCGAGCCAGGCTGCTGCACATGCAAATGGGATCCATTCATGGCAGGGTCGTGCCGGTTATGACTTGCTCGCTTCTGCCGATTACATTACACAGGCGGCAATCCAGTTGCTTGTGCAAGGGGATGCCACATATATTCGCGAAAAGCTGCAGACTGGCTTGGAACGCTTAACGAGCGCGCTCTATGAAGGTGTGCGCGGTAGCGACCAGCCTGAACGCTTCAACTTCAAGAGCATT
>JBBSPQ010000334.1:0-4002 GCA_038258585.1 Pseudomonadales bacterium | reverse complement strand
GGGGGGTGGGCGCCCCCCACCCCCCTCTGTGGGGGGGGGCCCCCGCCCCCCTCGTGGTGGTCGCGCGGGTGCCCCCCCCCCCCACCCCCCTACAGTGGACTCTAACCACAAAACCTACATATTTTTTGCAGCAATATACCGATCAACTCTAACCTCAAGTACTGGCAGTGGAAGCGAGCCGCCACCAAGAACGGTGTCGTGGAATTCTCGGATATCGAACTTGTCGCCGAGCTGGTCTTTGGCTTTGGCTCGCAGCTCTTGGAACTTTAGCATCCCGATTTTGTAGGCGGTGGCTTGTCCCGGACTTGTTAAGTAGCGTTGGATTTCTGAGCGGATCGCGCCTTCGGGCTGGGGAGAGTTGTCCATAAAATATTGGACTGCCTGTTCCTGTGTCCAGTGCTTGGAATGAATGCCGGTGTCGACTACCAAACGAATCGCGCGCCAGATTTCTCCTGAAAGGCGACCGAAATCGGAGTAGGGGTCTTCAAAGAAACCCATGTCTTTGCCAAGTGATTCTGCGTATAGGCCCCAGCCTTCAGAGAAAGCGGTGTAACCGTATTGGGTGCGGAACCGGGGAATGTCTTCCAGCTCCTGGGCGATCGAAATCTGCATGTGATGGCCAGGGTTGCCTTCGTGATAGGCGATGTCTTCCAGTTGGTAGCGCGGCATCATCGTCATGTCGGAGAGGTGGGCGTAAAAGATGCCGGGACGGGAACCGTCCGGTGTGCCGCTGAAGTAATGTTGTGCCGCTCCAGGTTGTTCGCGGAACGCTTCGACACGGCGTACTACAAGATCGGCCTTGGGCAGGATGCCGAAATAATTGGGCAGCTGTTCGGCAATACCGTCGAGATATTCTTCTGCGAGATCGATGTAAGCCTGTCGACCTTCGTCGGTGTTGGGGAAATAAAATTGTGGATCGTCGCGCATGAAAATGAAGAATTCCTGCAGCGTGCCACCGAATCCGACACGCTCCTTAATGCCTTCCATTTCACCGCGAATGCGTGCTACTTCTGTGAGTCCGATCTTGTGAATTTCGTCGGCGGTGAGATCGACCGTAGTCATTTGAGCGAGTTGGTTATCGTAATAGGCGTCGCCATCAGGAAGTGCCCAAACGCCTTGGGCTTCGTCGCTGGCATTGTTCATGTCTTGTTCGAGCCAGGTTCGCACGTCGGCGTAGGCCGGTTGCATCTGATTGACCATGGCATCACGCGTTTGAGCCAGCAATTCATCCGCGTTGTCGTCAGAGAGCAAGCCTTCTGCCCGCAGATGGTCGACCTTGGCATTGGCATCGGTCCACAGGGGCGAACTGCCTTCGTCGGTAAAAGGGGCGCCGGTCAGAACACGATCGATTTCGTCCATAGCGAACTGATAATTGAAGCGGGGCTGGCGTATGCCTTCTGCCGCCGATTGTTGAGCTCGCTCAAGATATTGATGCATGACATCGTCGATCTGGGCGACACGGGAGTTGTAGGCGCGCATGTCTTCAACAGTATCGACGCGATGAAAATTGATCATGAAGTTGGGCAGCGAGGCATGAGGGCCGCCGCGCCCAATCAGGTAGGAGTGGTGACGAAACGGCCATCCACGCTCTTCTCTGTGCAAGCTATAGAGCCAAAGATCATAGGAAGTCTTGGCCTCGTCATCGAGTTGTTTGTAGTCGAATTCGGCCTCCATCATAGCCACACTGTTGCGCAACCATTCCAACTCAATCAGTGCCTGCTGTTCCGACGCGTCGCCCAGTTTGTCATAGTCTTTTTTATCCCCAAGCTGCGTGCGCCACTGGGGGCTGAAATCCAGTTGCTCTTCAAACTGCTCATCAAACCAGGCGTTGATACGTTGACTTTCGGTAATCGCAGGAGGAGCGACGTCCATAGGCACCGCCACTTCCGGTTCCTGATTGCAGGAGGCAAGTAGTAATAGTGACAGCGCCAGTGGAATTGCAAATGGATGTGCTGGGAAGATTCGCATATTGACTGTTCCATAGTGAATGTCAGATTCGAAAACCGTTTTAGCACGATACCGTAATGCTTTCTATACTTTGTAGACGTCCGATCAAGGAAGAGTAAGGTTTGTATTAACGAGGATGAGAAATCATGCGTTCAGGGATGATCGCGTTCTGTGCTGGTATTGCTGTGGTGTCGCAATTTCCAACGTTGCCAGAGGTTTGGCTGTTCTGGTTCAGTGGAGCAGGATTGCTGGGGTGTTTCCGTTTCATTCCATACAGTCTCATGGCGACTCTGATCGCTGCCACGGTCGTTGGAATGGGTTGGAGTGTGGCGATTGGTACATCGCGGGTTGAGGCAGTGCTTCCGGATTATCTTGAGGGCGAGGACTTCTGGATAATCGGCAAGGTGACTGGTCTCCCACAGCAGTCGGGACGAGCGCAGCAGTTTGCGTTCGACGTCGAGAGAAGTTGTTTCGCGTTGTTACCACAGGACTGTCCTGAAAATTCTGTGGTGTTTAATAATCGCCTTGTGCTACTAAATTATTACGGTAGCAATCCTATGATGCCATCGCAGCGTTGGTTATTGCGCGTGCGTCTGAACAAACCGCACGGTTTCGCGAATCCGGGAGGATTCGACTACGAAGCATGGATGATGCACCAGGGTTTTGTGGCGAAAGGATACGTGCGCGAAAATTCTTTCAACACGCATCTGGAGGATGGAGGATTATCGCTCGCACTTTTTAGGTATCGGTTGCGAGAAAGACTGCAGCAAGTAACGACTGATTTTTCCAACGACGGCATCATCCTCGCCCTCGTTCTTGGCGATCGCGACCAGATCAGTGCTGACGGCTGGACTTTGTTCACAGAGACCGGCACGAATCATCTGATTGTGATATCGGGACTACATGTCGGCTTCATTGCCTTGCTGTGGTTCTGGTTTGCGGATCGATTGGTTCGTTTCTTCCCGGCGTTACTGTTGCGGTTTCCGGCACAGAAATTTGCCGCCATTGCAGCGGTAGCAGGCGCGTTCTTCTACAGTCTTTTGGCGGGGTTTTCCGTTCCAACACAGCGCGCATTCATCATGGTGCTGGTTTTCATGAGTGGGAAAATTCTGGCGCGAAATTATCCTGTTTCGTTTGCCTATTGTCTGGCTTTGACCTTGGTTCTTATTCTTAATCCTCTCAGCGTTACGGGCGCTGGGTTCTGGTTGTCGTTTGTTGCCGTTGGCACATTGCTGCTGGCTTTCGGTGGTACGCGGCGGCCTCACGTCAATGGCGTCCATGAACTTTCCATTGCGAATGAAAAGCGGTCTTTCGGCTGGTTTTGGAATGCGATATGGCGGCGTTGGGGATTGCCTCAATGGGTTGTGTTCGTTGGCATGACCGTGCCGTTAGCGGCATGGATGCAGCAACTCTCGTTGCTGGCGCCATTGGCTAATATTGTGGCAATTCCGTTGGTGAGTCTGCTTATCGTGCCGCTGTCTCTCGCTGGGGCCGCGCTAGTGTGGATATACGAACCTTCAGGAATATTCTTACTTCACAGAGCTGATGAGCTTCTAACGCTACTCATGTGGGGCTTGAAGCAATTGTCCGGATTTGAATCCGACGCAATGATCTGGCATTTCTTCGGATTGAATTTGGCGTCGTATTGCAGCGCCGCAATTGGAACGTTATTGCTTATGTTGCCGCGTGGTTGGCCATACAAATGGCTCGCCGCAGTTCTCTTTCTGCCACTGTTTTTTCCCGCCCGAAATATTATCGACGAAGGGTTCGCCGAAGTTACGGTGCTGGATGTCGGGCAGGGTCTGGCCATGGTGATACAGACGGCCAATCACGTACTCGTTTATGACACCGGTCCTCAATTCAGTGAGAATTTCGATACCGGTGAAGGAGTCGTGTTTCCTTATCTGCGTCATCTGGGGGTGAGGCAGATCGATCACCTCATAGTCAGTCATGGCGATAATGATCATGCGGGCGGATTGAAGTCGCTGCTGACGCTGTTGCCCGTACACAAACTCACTGCTAGCTTGTTGCCAGCGGCAGCGAATCAACCCCCTG